>DASYPG010000484.1:0-42475 GCA_036006885.1 Burkholderiales bacterium
GACGTCGTTCGGCATGTCGCCGATCGTCGCGATCTCGCCGGCGGGGATCGACAGCAGCCGCGAGAGCGTGGCGATTACCGTTCCCTTGTTCGCCGCCGGGTGAGTCACATCGAGATAGTAGGGCTGCGAGCGCGCCGCCGAAGCGGTGGCGCCGAGGGCCTCGTGCGCATCCTTCTCGCAGCGCGCGACCAGCGCATGGTCGTCGCTCACACCGACGATCTTCGAAGCGCGCGCGAGCGCCGGCCCGGACTCGGCGACCACCGTCGGCGCGAATTTCACCGTGCACTGCTCGCGCGCGACGTGTGGTGCTTTCGGATCCCGCACCAGCCAGTCCTGGCCGCTATAGACCCAGACATCCATGCCGTGGCGCAGGATCAGCTCCATGGCTCGGCGCGCGACGGCGGCTGCAAGCACATGCTCTTCGATGACCGACATGTCCGGCCCGACGAAGACTCCGCCGTTGAACCCGGCAATCGGCGTGTCGAGACCGAGCGGCTCGATGAGCATCGCCATGCCGCGCGGCGGCCGGCCGCTCGTGATCGCGAACGCGATGCCCGCAGCGCGCAGCGCCCTTACCGCCTCCCTCGCGCGCGGCGTAAGCACCTTCTCCTCCGTGACCAGCGTTCCATCCACATCCGCAACCACGAGAGAAATCTTCTTCACGATGCATCGAGTACTTGCCAGCGGCGTTGATCCCGCTCGAGAAGCGCCTCGGCCTCGGCCGGCCCGCTGCTTCCCTCTGCGTAGATCGGCAATGCCCGCGGGCGCTCGTCGGCCCAGGCATCGAGCACCGGCTGCACCACGCGCCATCCCGCCTCGATGTTGTCGGCGCGCTGAAAGAGGCTCGCATCGCCGGTCATGCAGTCGTAGAGCAGCGTCTCGTAACCCGTGCTCGGGGCCGTCTGGAAGCGCTCGCGGTAGTTGAACTTCATCGCCACGCCGTCCATGCGGATGCTGGGGCCCGGCACTTTCGCGCTGAAGCGCAGCGTCACGCCCTCTTCCGGCTGGATGTGCAGCACCAGATCGTTCGGCGTCAGCCGCTCCATTGGCGTATCGCGGAAGAGAGCGAGCGGCGCCTGCTTGAACTGGATCGCAATCTCGGTGCGCCGCCGCGCGAGCGCCTTGCCGGTGCGCAGGTAGATCGGCACGCCGGCCCAGCGCCAGTTGTCGATCATGAGCTTGAGCGCCACGTAGGTCTCGGTGGTCGAGTCGGGCGCCACGTCGGGGGCGCGCCGGTAGCCGGCGTACTGCGCGCGCACCACGTTGCGCAGCGCGTCCTGCCTGCCGAAGCGGTGGACCGCGTCCAGCACCTTCGCCTTCTCGGAGCGCAGTGCGTCCGCGTCGAAGCAGCTCGGCGGCTCCATCGCCGCGAGCGTGAGGAGCTGGAAGAGATGGTTCGGCACCATGTCGCGCAGCGCACCGGTGGCATCGTAAAACTTGCCGCGGCGCTCGACCGAGAGGGTCTCCGCCACCGTGATCTGCATATGGTCGATGTGATCGCGGTTCCACAGCGGCTCGAAGATGCCGTTCGCGAACCTGAACACCATGATGTTCTGCACCGTCTCCTTGCCCAGGTAATGGTCGATGCGGTAGATCTGCGCTTCGCCGAGCACCGCGAGCAGCTCGCGATTGAGCGCCTGCGCCGAGCGCAGGTCGGAGCCGAAGGGCTTTTCGACGACGACGCGGCGCCAGCGCCCTTCCTCCTCGCGCGTCAATCCACAGTCTGCGAGGTGCCGCCCGATGCGGGTGAACGCCTGGGGCGGCGTGGCGAGATAAAAGAGGCAATTGCCGCCGATCGTCCGATTCTTTTGAGTTCTTGCGAGCAGCTCCGCCAGCCGCGTGTACGCCCGCGGGTCGTCGAACTCACCCTGGAGATAGAACATCCGCTCGATCAGCCATCTGCAGTCGCTGTCGGAGGCGTCGCCGCCGGCGAACTCGCGGATGCTCGCCGCCGCGTCACGGCGAAAAGCCTCGTCGTCCCTGGCTGCGCGCGCAATGCCGACCACGGCAAAAGCGTCGGGCAGAAGCCGCGCGCGCCGCAGGTTGTAGAGCGCCGGGATGAGGAGCCGCCGGGTTAGATCACCCGCCGCGCCGAAGATGACGAGAACGCACGGCGGCGCCGGTTCCGCGGGCATCAGCCGCCCTTCGGCTCGACATGACCGCCGAACTTGTTGCGCATCGCGGAGAGGAGCTGGTCGGCGAAGTTCGGCTGCTCGCGCGAGCGGAAGCGGGCATAGAGCGCGGCCGAGAGCACGTGCGCCGGCACCGCTTCCTCGAGCGCGCTCATGATGGTCCAGCGGCCCTCGCCGGAGTCCTGCACCAAGCCCGAGTAGCGCGAAAGCTGCGGATCCTCGGCCAGCGCCATCGCGGTGAGATCGAGCAGCCACGAGCCGATCACGCTGCCTCGCCGCCACAGCTCGGCGATGTCGGCAAGGTCGAGCCGATAGCGCTGGTCGGCGGGCAGTTCTTCGGCAGCGGCGTTGCTCAGGATGTGGAAGCCCTCGGCATAGGCCTGCATCAGGCCGTACTCGATGCCGTTGTGGATCATCTTGACGAAGCGGCCGGCGCCGCTCGGTCCACAGTAGAGATAGCCGCGCTCGGCGCGCGGATCGCGCCCCTTGCGGCCGGGCGTGGGCGCGATGTCGCCCGTGCCAGGCGCGAGCGCGCTGAAGATCGGGTCGAGGTGCTCGACCGTGTCTTTGTCGCCGCCGATCATCAGGCAGTAGCCGCGCTCTAGGCCCCAGACGCCGCCGCTCGTGCCGCAGTCGATGTAGCGGATGCCGCGCGCGTGCACGGCTTTCGCGCGCCGGATGTCGTCCTTGTAGAAGGCGTTGCCGCCGTCGATGATGATGTCGCCGGCGGCAAGCAGCTCTCCGAGCTCGCGCACGGCGCCCTCGGTGATCTCGCCCGCGGGCAGCATCAGCCACACCGTGCGGGGCTTCGCGAGCCGCTCGACGAGTTGACCGATATCGCTCGCCCCGCTCACGCCCGTGCCGGCAAGCGCCTGGACCGCGGCCGCGCTTCGGTCGTAGACCACGCACTCGTGCCCCATGCGGGTGAGCCGCCGCACGATGTTGCCGCCCATGCGGCCCAGGCCGATCACGCCTAGCTGCATGCCCGGATTATCGCTTCCTTCATCACGGTCAGGCCGGCGCGTCGTGCTTTCATCGTGCCTCCGGCCGCGCCGCGGCGACCTGCTGCTTCGCCGCGGCCAGCACCTGCTCGGGCAGGAAGCCGAACTTCCGCAGCAGGTCCTTGAGCGGAGCCGAAGAGCCGAAGGTGTGCATCCCGATCTTCGCGCCGGTCGCGCCGACGTAGCGGTCCCAGCCGATGACCGAGCCCATCTCGACCGAGACCCGCGCCTTGATGTGCGGCGGCAGCACCTGGTCGCGGTATGCCTGCGGCTGCTGCTCGAAGAGCTCGCACGAGGGCATGCTCACCACGCGCGCCGGCACGCGCTCGCGCTTCAGGTCCTCGTAGGCCGCCAGGCAAAGCGACACCTCGCTCCCGGTGCCGATGAGAATCACTTCCGGCGCGCCTTCGCCAGGGTCGGCGAGCACATAGGCGCCGCGGCTGACGCCCTGCGCCGCCGCGTAGCGCTTGCGATCGATCGTCGGCAGCGGCTGGCGGCTGAGGACCAGGCAGGCCGGCTGATGCTGGAGCGCGATGATGACGCGCCAGGCTTCGACCACCTCGTTCGCATCCGCGGGCCGCAGCGTGATGAGCCCGGGAATGGCGCGCAGCGCGACGAGCTGCTCCACCGGCTGGTGCGTGGGCCCGTCCTCGCCCACGCCGACCGAATCGTGCGTGAAGATGTGGATCGCCGGCAGCTCCATGAGCGCGCTCAGGCGGATCGGCGGCTTCATGTAGTCGGAAAAGATGAGGAAGCTCGCGCCGAAGGCGCGGATCTTGGAGAGCGCGAGGCCGTTGACCACCGCGCCCATCGCGTGCTCGCGAATGCCGAAGTGCAGGTTGCGCCCGCCGGGGTTGTCGGCCTCGAGGTCGCCGGCCCCCTCGAAAAGGAAACGCGTCTTCGTCGAGGGCGCGAGATCCGCCGCGCCGCCGACGAGCCAGGGATGCCGGGCCGCGATCGCGTTCAGCACCTTGCCGGATGAATCGCGGCTCGCGAGCCCCTTCGCGTCCGGCGGGAACGAGGGCAGCTCGGCGTCCCAGCCCTCGGGAAGCTCGCGCTTCTGCATGCGCTCGATATGCTCCGCAAGCTGCGGGTACTTGGCGCGATAGGCGTCAAAGAGCTTGAGCCATGCGCCGCGCAGCTCGCGCCCGCGGGCGCCGATGCCGGCGCGGAAATGCTCGCGCACGCCCGGCGGCACGAGGAATTTCGCGTCTTCGGGCCAGCCGTAGCTGCGCTTGGCGAGCCGGACCTCCTCTTCGCCGAGCGGCTCGCCGTGCGCCGCGCTCGTATCGTGCTTGTGGGGCGCGCCGTAGCCGATGTGGCTGTCGACGACGATGAGCATCGGCACCTCGCGCGCGCGCCGGAAGGCGTCGAGCGCGCGCGCCAGCGCCTGCGTGTCGTTGGCATCGGCGAGGTGCTCGACGTTCCAGCCGTATGCGGCGAAGCGCGCCGCGACATCCTCGCTGAAGGCGAGATCGGTATGGCCCTCGATCGTCACGTGGTTGCTGTCGTAGATCCAGCAGAGGTTCGGCAGCCGAAGGTGCCCGGCGAGGGAGGCTGCTTCGCCGGAGACACCCTCCATCATGTCGCCGTCGCCGCAAAGCACATAGACGTCGTAGTCGAAGACGGCGAAGCCCGGCCGGTTGAACTGGCGCGCGAGCCAGCGACCGGCGATCGCCATGCCGACGCTCGTGGCGCAGCCTTGGCCGAGCGGCCCCGTGGTCGTCTCCACACCGGAGGTGAGGTGATACTCGGGATGCCCCGGGCATTGGCTCCCGAGCTGGCGAAAGCGCCGGATGTCGTCCAGGCTCACCGAGGGCTCGCCGAGGCGCTCGTACTTCGCGTTCACCGCACGCACGCCCGCGAGGTGGAGCAGCGAATAGAGCAGCATCGACGCATGCCCGTTCGAAAGCACGAAGCGGTCGCGGTTCGGCCAGATCGGATCCTCGGGGTCGAAGCGCAGGAAGCGCTGCCACAGCGTGTAAGCAACCGGGGCGAGCGCCATCGGCGTTCCGGGGTGACCCGACTTCGCCTGCTCCACGGCGTCCATCGCGAGCGTGCGAATGGTGTTGATGCAGAGCGGGTCGATCGAAACGTCGCTTGCGTCCTTCGTCAGGACAGGGCGCTGCAACGTGGTCTTGGCTTCTTTCACGACGCGAGCTCTAGGTCTTCTTGACGTAGGCGGCGCACCAACCGTCCGGATTGATCGGCCCTTCCACGACCTTGCACGTTCCGCTCGCACCCTGCTTGGGGGCCGGGATGAACTGCAGGCAGTCGGCGCATTTCTGGCCGTTCTTCGGTTGCTCCTGGTACTGCATCGCTTGCTTGGTCGCCTTCTGCTGCGCGGCGGCCGGCCCCGCCGCCCACGGCGCAGCAGCCAGGCCGGCGACGATGGCGGCATTCTTGAGCATGATCCTGCGGGAAGCTTTCATCTCGGTCTCCTATGGCTCTTCTTGTGAGACCTGCCCCTGAAATTAGGGGTTCCGCTCAATGTCACGGGAATCCACTAAGCGGCGAAGGAGCGGCCGGATGTAGTTCTTTTAGCGACATCGCGGCGACCTCACGCCGGCCGCAGTACTATCCCTGCCTAAAGGGAGCATGGCAGTAGACCAAGTCGAAATGACCCGTCGGGACCTGGATCAAGCGAATAGCCTTTACACCGCCCTGATGCGGGCGGTCGTGGCGCACTCCGGAGAACGGGACGACCCTGCCGCCATGAGCCAGGTGTCCAGCCTCTGTGCGCGCGCTGTTGATGTCGTGAACGATCTCGAGGCTCGCGTCATCGTTCGTGGCATCGAGAGTCTGGCCAGGTTGCTGTTCTCCGCGGACGGTCATGTGGGTGTCGAGTCCGGGGCTCTGCAGGGCGTCGCCGCGCTGAAGTTCCAGATTTTTACCGCGCTCAGCAATTTTCGTGGACGCCTGCAGATGCTTCGATACGCGCCATCGAAACCCGAGCTGCCGGCGCTGCAGGCAAGGAAGAACGTGCGCGTTCTGGTCGTGGAAGACGATCACGATTCGGCGCAGAGCCTGAGAAAGCTGCTCGAGCTTTGCGGATATTCGGTCGCGGTTGCCTACACGACCCACGATGGTTTGGAAGCCGCCGAGAAGGCGCCCCCGGACATCGTGCTTTGCGACATCGGGCTGCCGGACAGCAACGGATACGAATTCGCCGCCGCCCTGCGCCGGAAACCGGAAACGGCGCGCGCAAAACTGATAGCCGTGACTGCGTACGGAAGCGAGCAGGACAGGAAGCGCTCCAGGGAGGCCGGGTTTCAGTTGCACCTGGTCAAGCCCGTGAAGCCGGAGAGTCTGCTTCAGGAGCTGGCTCAGCCCGCAGAGGGCACCAACGGAAAGTAGTGTTCTTCTTAGGTTGGCGCCACGCGTGGCCCGGCCCTGTTGGTCGACTGGAACGCGTAGAGATAGATCACCAACCCAACGAAGACGAGCCCGGTGAACGCGGTACTGAGCGGAAGCCGAAGCACCTGAGCAGAAGCATCTCCCGCTGCCGTTCCTCCAGTTCTGATCAGAGCCACGGTGGCCCAGTAGGGGACCGGATCTAGCAGGCTGCCCTTTCTCCCGAACCACCAAACCGATGCTGCGATCAGGCCGCCGAACACGCAGGCTGCTCCCGGCGGCGTAAGGCCGACCCTGAAGGACGCGAAGTCACCTGCAATCGTGCCGAGAATGCCGGCCAACATCATCGCTAGCCAATACGCGGAGTTGACGCGAATCGTGCCCTCGTTGGCGCTGTTTGCTGCAACGCGGCTGTAGAGAAGCACACTGGCTGCGAAGCACGTCAGGACAATGAGGATGGAGACACTATAAGAAATACCGAAGTCCTGGAACGCATCAGCGACATTGGTGGCGGCAGTCCGCATCGTGATGATTGCCGCCCAGAAGTACAGCGCAGAACCATGCCGCGCGGATCTCTCAATAACGAGAATCGCGCCAAAGAGCAGCGCCATCCATGGAAGACCGGCAAGGTGACCGGCATGCAGGTAGCGGGCTACGAAGTCGCCGCTGTTGGTGCCGAAAATGCTGGCCGCGACGAGGGCCAGCCAGTAGTTCGCATTGATCTTGGGGAGATTGCGCACGTCGGATCGTGATTTTTTCGATTCGCATTTTGGTCCGGCTTTTCGTGTCTCCTCTCGTGAGCGTTGTGATGACGACGGCTCATAGGCCACGGACCGAGGATCTAACCCGATCAACGTCGCCACAGCCCGACAAACCTTGACCTGTATTGACACCACTTCTTCGGAAGCGGAGGGTCATGTCCAACGACTGGGAGGAGCTGCGTGGAGCAAACCGCTTTCCAATTGACGAAGGGCCGCGACAACGCAAGCGCCTATCGCCAGTTCTTCGGCACCGATTCCCGCATCCCGGAAATGCTGGGGCTAGGCTGGACCGACAGGTTGAGGCTGGCTTGGGCTAGAGCGCTCGCGGACAGGAAACCGCACAAGCGCTAGTCAGCGCAGAACGTCCCGGGTGCTCGTGATGAGGACGCAGGTGCAGCCGGTTTCGCTCCATACGTGCTGGTCGCCGGTGCCGGATTCGGCACGGTTGTAATCGCCGGGGTAGAGCTTCCTCTCGTCGATCCAGAGCTCGCCGTCGAGCAGGTGCAGCTCCTCCACACCGGAATGCGTGTGGGGCGGATATTCTCCTTCGGGCGCCAGACGGACCAGCATGCTCACCCTGTGCGCGGGTGCGTCGGTCGCGAGCAGCTTGCACGCGATCCTGGGAGCGACTTTCGTCCATTCGGGTTCCGACCACGGCGGCATCTGCGGCAGCGGTTCGTCGGGAGTCTTGGCCCCGATGCGCTCTGCGAGCCTGCGTTGCACCGATGCCGCCGGCCTCAGGATGTCCGTCGTCCAGGAATTGGAGGCCCCCAGGACGCGATGCAGCGCCGCCAGTTCCCCTTTGAAGACATCCCGGTAATCGAAGCGCAGCCGATCGATTGCAGCTGCGCGCGCCAGATTCATGACCCAGCCCAGCACCGTAGCGTTCGCCGGATCGAAGCGGGATGACTGCCGCCATGCATCGCAGAAGGTGTCCAGCATCAGTTCTTCGGCCAGCTGTCGGTTGCCGGTGATCCGAACGAGCAATGTGAACACCAGGCGATGCGTGCGTTTGTACAGAGCCTTCAGCGCCTGTCCGCCACCCAACGCCATCGCCTGGACAAGGGCGGCCCAATCGCTCTCGGAAACGACGGGTTGCGACGTGCCCGCATAGAGGACGTCGCCGAGCGTTCGGCGCGAGGCTTGAGGCGGATCGTTCTTCAGTTGCATGTCCCCACCGACCGTGCATTCTGGGGCCGGGCGGCATCGCGCGCAATCGCTACATCCCGCCGTGTACGGTCCTAACTTTCTACACCAGTCGATTACCGAGGAGGCTGGTCAAGAACTCCATTTCGAGCGGCTTCACGACGTAGTCGTCGCAGCCTGACAGTAACGCACGTTCCCGGTCGTCGAGGCGCCCGCTGCCTGTGACCGCGATGATCCGGGTGCCGTGAGACTCGGCTTCGCTCCTGAGCTGACTTGCCAGCTCGCAGCCATCGACATCGGGCAGCCCCAGGTCCAGAAACACGATGTTGGGACGAAATTTTCGAGCCACTTCCAACGCGCGGCGGCCCGAAATGGCGAAATTGACCTCGTGCCCGAGTCCCCGCACGAGCAGGGCCATCGATTCCGCAGTGTCCAGATTGTCGTCGACGACCAGCACCCGCATCGCTGCCTCTCGCCCCGCTGTGAGCGCGTGTGGGACAAAGATAACCGCCCGCCCTCCGGGTTGTCTGTCAGAAAAAGTCCGGGGGGGCGGGCTAGGACGTGGCCGTGCCGCGGCTGCGCGCGAGCAGGCGCGCATCGCCGATCTTCGCCGCCCACGCGTCGAAGCCCTCGGTCGCGCCGCGCCAGCGCAACGCCTCGACATCGGCGAACAGCGCGGCGTCGGTTCTGAGCGTCGCCAGGCGCTTGAATAGCCGCGCGAGCTCGCGCCGCTCTCCCGCCAGGATCTCCGGCGGGAAGTCCTCGATTGCGCCGTAGCGGTCGATGAGACGTCTGGCGGTCACGGCGCCGATGCCGTCGATTCCGGGATAGCCGTCGGCGGAGTCGCCGACGAGCGCCAGAAGGTCGGGAATGAGGAGCGGCTCGACGCCGTACTTGGCGCGTATGGCGTCGGCATCCAGCAGCTTGTTGGCGCGGCGGTCCATCTGCACTACGCGCTCGCCGCGCACGCATTGCGCAAGATCCTTGTCCGGGGTCCAGATGCAGACCTTCTCGATCCGCGCATCGGCGCAGGCGAGATGGGCGGCGGAGGCGAGCGCATCGTCCGCCTCGAGCTCGACCATCGGCCACACCGCGACGCCCATGGCGGCAAGCGCATCCTCGAGCGGGTGGAATTGCGCAGCCAACGCCGGCTCCACGCCTTCGCTCGTCTTGTAACCGGACCACAGCCCGTTACGGAACGATTCGACGACGTGGTCGGTCGCGACGCCAATATGCGTGGCGCCCTTTTCGATCAACCCCAGCACGGTGTGCAGCACGCCTGCGACCGCGCCGTACGGCGGGTCCTGCTTCCTGAATCGGCGCAGGCCGTAGAAGTGGCGGAAGAGCTCGTAGGTCCCGTCGACGAGATGCGCTACCACTACGCGAACAGCACGTGAACCACTACCAAGTGCTCTAGCTCCGCTTCTTCAGCACATTCATTAGTTGCTCGTCGAGCAATGCGGCGAGATCTACGCCCATATGAACGGTCCCCTTTTTAAACGAGCTTCCAGGGGCCACTTCCATTCGGCCCTTCGGGTGGCAGATCGTCACGGGCTCAACGCATATCCATATTCCGTCTTTCTCGCGCCGGAACGAAGTGAAGTCGTCGTCCATGCCATGAGAGAGCAAAGCATATTCCGAGCGTAGCTTTCGTTCGCACTATAGGTATTCATTACGTGTATTCGTTACAGACGCGTCAGCACGACGCCTGCTCGTCGTCCGCATCAGACACCAGCCTGGAGCTGAGGCGTGTCCTTCTTCATTTGCCGTTCGCCGAACTCTTGGCCGGCTTGTCGAGCTCTTCAAGAAGCTTCTCCGGCCTTACCGGCTTCACGAGGTGCAGATGAAACCCTGCGTCGCGCGACCGCTGCTTGTCCTGCTCACTTCCATACGCGGTAACTGCAATCAACCTCATCCGCGCAGTTGCTGGATTCTTCTTTAGGGCAATGGCCAGTTCGTAGCCGTCGGTATCTGGCAGGCCGATGTCGCACAGTACAACGTCAGGCAGCGTCTTTTCTGCGGCTTCCATGCCTTCCCGGCCGCTATATGCGATCGAAACTGTGTAGCCGCAAAGCTCCAACAGCTTTTTCAGGCTGAGCGCGGACTCGTGGTCGTCTTCCACAACAAGAATGCGCTTGTCCTTCTTGGCCTCAAGCGCCGGCAATTCGGGCCTCGATGGCGGCTGGCGATCCCGCAATGTTTGCAGGCGACCACGCAGATTACTGAGCGCGTTGTAGATCTGGAATTTGAGAGCGGCGATACCCTTGAGCGACCCGGCCTCCATACCGACATGGCCCTCCTCATAGAAGAGAAGCTTTGCCAGGCTTTCCACGGCGCGAATCGACACCCGCGCTTCAACGTCATTGACTACTGTAACGGCGCGCGCGCAGAGATCCGACAACTGGCGCAGGCCATCCGCGTCATTACAGCCGCCGGGGTGACTAGCCACGAGCCGCATAAGTGCGGCGTACAGATTGAGCGCTTCGTCTACTTCGCGCTTCGGCATTTTGTATTGGCCCCCTAGTGGATCTACCGGCCGCCCCATGCTACTTGCAACGGGGCGACTTGCCCATTGGAAACTATATCGCTTTGTCGCCGGATCGCTACAGGAAAGACATCGGCCTGCCCGCCGCGAACTTGGCGGTCATATGCCACATTCATTGCCGCGAGCTGCCGCTCTTGTAGCCTGCTCACCACACTTGTGTATTCCCCCTCACACCTTGGGGTGCTTTGCCTGTACCGTCTCGCCGCAGTAACAGCCATGCGAGACCTAGATCAAGCTCGGGCCGTTCACGCTTCACTCGTCGCCCTGTTCATTCAGGAACACGGCGGGCGAAGCAATCCGAAAGTGCTCTCCAGGGTAGAGGCGCTGTGCGATACCGGCGCCGGCGCCATCGATGACCTGAGGGGGCGGGTTGCAATTCGCGGGGTCAAGAGTTTCGCCACGTTGCTCTACTCGGATGGCAGCCTCGAAGAAATCCAGATGGCCGAGCTTCGTGGGGTGCCGGCCATTCGACTTCAGATCTCGAACGGGCTGAGCGATTTTCGCGGCCGCATCCAGATGCTGGAAACGCGCAAGCCTTCGCGCCCGGAGCTCCCCGCGATCGAGCCCAAGCATCTGCGTGTGCTGGTGGTGGAAGATCATCGGGACTCCGCCGAATCGCTGCGAAGGCTGCTAGCGCTTTGCGGGTACGAGGTCACCATCGCTGAAACCGCCATGGAGGGCCTCGAGGCGGCCCAGCGCGAGCAGCCCGACGTGATCTTGTGCGACATCGGCTTGCCCGACACAGACGGGTACTGCCTGGCTGAAGCGCTGCAGAAGAACCCCAGCACATGCCGTGCGCGCTTGATCGCCGTTACGGCCTATTCGAAGGACGAGGACAAGGAGCGCTCGAAGAAATCGGGATTCGAGATGCACTTGGTGAAGCCAGTCAGCCCAGGAATCATTCTGCAAGTTCTGGAAGACGCTGGAAAACGTGCCAACCCAACGTAAGAGCGCGCGCGATCGTCGACTGGTAGGTGACGAAGAACAGCGCCTCCTTCTGCAGCTGAAGACATCTGGCGCCTACTTTGCGCCCCTCGCTGAGTTCGCGCTCGAGTCGGCCATGCTCCAACGAGAGCTGCTCGCGTTGACCTCGGCGGATGTCGACCTACACCATCGCGTCGCCCGTGTTCGCAACGCCGACTCCACGACGACCCGCACCATACCGTTGTCCACCCGAGCAGCGGAGATTATTAGCGCGCTGCCCAGACCTGTGTCGCCGGTGGCGCCGTTGTTTCCCCTATCGAGAGACGAGCTGATTCGGGTGTTCCGCAAGGCCAGCAAGGGCGCCGGCATACATGACCTCAGGTTTCAAGATCTACGCCACGAGGCGATTTCCCGCATCTGCGAGCGGTTGCCGATGCAGGAGGCGATGCGCATTGTCGGCTACAGGACGCCCGCGATGCTCACGCGCTTTTATCCCCCTCCCGCCGAAGACCTGCCGTCGAAGCCCGAGCTTCCAGCGCTTACCGCAAAGAAGGACATGCGTATCCTGGTTGTAGAAGACAACCGCGACGCCGCGCAAATGCTGGAGAAGCTTCTGGCAGCGTCCGGATATTCGGTCACAGTCGCCCACAGCAGCCGCGAAGGACTGGAGGCAGCGAAGAAGAGGCCGCCGGATGTCGTACTTTGCGATATTGGCCTTCCTGACTTCGACGGTTACGCTCTCGCCGAGGCCTTGCGCAACGATCCGCAAACAGCACGGGCGCGGTTGATTGCCGTGACCGCGCGCAGCAGCGAACAGGACAGGAAACGCTCGCGCGAGGCCGGGTTTCAGCTGCACCTAGTTAAGCCGGTGAAGCCGGAGAGTCTTCTCCAACAGCTGGCGCAGTCCGAGAAGAAGAGCTCCACGTAAGCGCGCCGGATTCCCGGGCTCTTACGCCGGCGTTCGACTTGAGGAGCTGTAGCCTACGGACTACAGCGCCGTCTCCCCTTACCGGACATCTACGCTGCGGCGAGCCCACCGCGTATGGGTCGACGAGTTGGCACGTCCCTTGCGGACTGGGGGACATGCCACGCAAGCCCAACATTCTCGCCGTCGATGACAAACGGGCTAACCTGGTGGCGCTCGACGGGCTTCTCTACGCTGACTACGGCGTCGTGTTCGCGCAGTCCGGGGAGGAGGCGATCCAGATTCTTGAAAAGCGGCGGGACATCGATCTCGTGCTGATGGACGTGCAGATGCCCGGAATGGACGGCTTCGAAACCGCCGCGCGCATTAAGCAGCTGGAGGCGCACAAGGACGTTCCCATCATCTTCATCACCGCGATCTTCACCGAGAATCCCTGGATCAAAAAAGGCTACGAGGTGGGCGGCATTGATTACTTCACCAAGCCGTTCGATCCGGACATCCTCAAATTGAAGGTGGCGGTGTATTCCTCCTTCAGGCTCAAGGCGGACTTCCTCAAGGAAAGGGAGATGCACCTGAGGGAATCCGAGGAGCTTCTAAGAGTCGGCCGAAAGCTCTCCAGCGTGCTCGAGAGCCTTCCTGTCGGCGTGCTGATCGCTGATCCCGAGGGCCGCATCTGCCAGACCACCGAAGAGGTGTCCCGCATCCTCAATACGGACTCGACCGACCCGGATTCGTACGGCGAGCTGCTCGGATGGTGGGACACCGCCGGAAAAATGCTGAAGAACTACGAAGGGCCGCTCGAACGGGCGTTGAAACGCGGGGAAAGGACGCACAGCGAGCCGCTACAGATCCGGCGGTTCAACGGTGCGCAGAAGACGATCGTGGCGTCCGCGTCTCCGCTTCGGGGCCTCGACGGCGGGATCGTCGGCGCCGTGATCCTGGTCCAGGATCTCACCGAGACCAAGCGAATCGAGGAAGATCTCGAAAAGCGCGTGACGAACCTGATTTCGCTCGGCGTAGAGCTGGAGCAGACCGCGGCCAAGGAGTAGCCGGCGCAGGCCGTAGAAGTGCCGGAAGAGCTCGTAGGTCCCGTCGAGGAGGTGCGCTACCACGGGTTTCGATTATCATGCATAGGCCATGTCCGTTCATGCCTTGATTTCGTCCACCACCGATCCGGTGCGGCAGGCAAAGGTGCACCTCGCCGCCGCGCTCCGGCTTGCCGTCCTGCACGAGCTGGAAGAGGGGATCGACAATCATTTCACCGTGACGGTCCCCGGCCATGACGACCGATACCTCATCCTGCCTTTCGGCCTGCACTGGTCCGAGGCGCGCGCGAGCGACCTGATCGTCTTCGACGAATCGGGAAACACGCTGGAAGGCAACGGGGTGGTCGAGCTCTCGGCGCAATGCATTCACGCGCCGATCCATCGCATCTGCGGTGCACGCGTAGTCATGCACACGCATCAGACCTGGGCGCTCGCCCTCAACATGCTAAAGGACAATCGGCTCATCCAGGCGAGCCAGACCGCGGCGTTTTTTCACGGCCACGTCGCTTACGACGACACCTACATGGGTACCGCGGACTACGTCGACGAGGGCGTGCGCCTCGCGCGCGCAATTGGCGACAATCACGTGCTCTTCCTGAAGAACCACGGCGTGCTGGTCACGGGCGACACCGTCGCGAAGGCATACCGCCGGCTATACAAGCTGGAGCGCGTATGCCGCGCGCAGGTGCTGGCGATGTCGACCGGCAAGCCGCTCGAAACGCTCTCCGACGACATCGTGGCGCAAGTGCAAGCGCCTGCCCAGAATGACCGCCATTCGAGCGCCGAGCGCGAGCGCCTCTTCTTCGAGGCGATGATGCGCATCCTCGACCGCGAGATGCCCGGCTACGCCGACTAGCCTGGGTGTGTAGCTATGGGTGGGTCTTGGCGGAGCGGACGTCCGCTGAACTATCACCTATCACGCTGAAACTACAAGCTTTGTTGCATAACCTCAGTCGCTACCCATAGTCCTACCCACGTTCGGCGGCTGGACGGTATCGGTCAACGCCGGACGATGCGCTAGGCTGTCGTTCATAGCCTCCCAGGCTCAAGAGCCGGTATGGCGTACGCACGCGACACCCTGCGCGGCGTGGATGAGCTCGGCCAGGATGCCGCAATCGGCGACCCGCTTGCCGCTTGCGCATTGCGCTCGAAGCGAGGCGAGCTGGGACTCGAGGGACTGCAGCGCGGCGAGCTTGGCGCGCACGCGATCCAGATGAGCGCTGACCAGCCGGTCCACATCTTCGCAGGGCACCTGGGCTTGCCGGGAGAGATCGAGCAGGCGCCTGATCTCCGCGAGCGGCATGTCGAGGGTGCGGCAATGGCGTACGAAGTTGAGCCGCTCAAGATCGTGCTCCCCGTAGGTGCGATAGCCGGAGGCTGTTCGAGACGGTGCCTCGAGCAGCCCACCGCGCTCGTAGTAGCGCACCGTCTGCACCTCGACGCCCGCCCGGCGCGCCAGTTCTCCGATTTTCATGTCTGATTGACCCTATAGCGGGTACAAGGTTTCTAATACGGGCGTGAGCGACGCCTGCTGCAAAGCTCCGCCTCCGCCGCACGGCCTATCGTACCGCCGCGTCCTGTGGATCGCGCTGGGCGCCAACGCTGTCATGTTCCTGGTCGAGCTCGCTGCGGCCTGGTGGTCGGGCTCGTCCGCGCTCGCCGCGGACGCGGCGGACTTCCTGGGCGACTCGGCGAATTACGCGCTGAGCCTCGGCGCGCTCGCGCTTGGCGGGGCGTGGATTTCGCGCGTCGCCCTGATGAAAGGCGCGGCGATGTCCCTCTATGGCATCGGGGTGCTCGCCTATGCGGCCTGGCGGACGTGGCTGGGGATCCCCCCAGAGCCTTTCACGATGGGTGTAGTGGGGCTGCTCGCGCTTTGCGTCAATTTCGGCGTGGCGATGCTGCTCTTCCGTTTCCGCGAAGGCGACGCGAACATGCGCTCGGTATGGCTTTGCACGCGCAACGACGTGATCGCCAATCTTGCGGTGCTCGCGGCCGCCGCGGGCGTCTTCGGCACCGGCACGGTATGGCCGGACGTCGGCGTCGCGGCGCTTCTCGCCACTCTCGGGCTGTCCGCCGGCCGGACGGTCATCGCCCAGGCGCGCGCGGAGCTGCAGGCATAGCACTCGTGTAGGCTTGCATTGGTGGAAACCGGCCAGGCCGTACGAACCGAACCCGCGCCGCGCAACCGCTTCGACTGCATGGAGTGGGCGGGCGCGTTCGGCGACCTCGGGACGCTTATTCCATTCGTCGTCGCGTACCTCGGCGTGCTGAGGATGGACCCGTTCGGTGTGCTGTTCGCCTTCGGCGCGGCGATGCTGGTGTGCGGCCTTTACTACCGCACGCCGATGCCGGTGCAGCCGATGAAGGCGATCGGCGCGGTCGCCGCCACGCAGGCGGCGCAGTCGATCGTCATTACGCCCGCGGCAGTCTACGCGGGAGGCGTGGTGACCGGCGTTCTCTGGCTGGTGCTGGGCCTGACGGGAGCCGCGCATCGCGTCGCCCGGATCGTGCCGCGTCCGGTGGTCGTCGGCATCGTGCTCGGCCTGGGCATGGGGTTCATGCTGGAAGGGATCAGGATGATGGCGGGCGGTTGGCTCGTGGCCGCGATCGCCCTCGTGGGGACGCTGCTCCTACTGACAAACCGCCAGATTCCGGCGATGTTCGTGCTGCTCGCCTTCGGCGCCGCGGTCGGCGCGATCCAGGATCCCACGGGAGTGCAGGCCCTTGCCGCCGCGCCGGTCGAATTCCATGCGCCTTCGTTCGCATTGTCGCAGCTCACCTGGCAGGACCTCTTCGTCGGCGCCATATTTCTCGCGCTGCCGCAGCTGCCGCTCACCCTCGGCAACGCGATCATCGCGATCCGCGAGGAGAATAACCGCCTGTTTCCGGACCGGCCGGTTACGGAAAAGAAGCTCGCCGTCTCGACCGGGGTCATGAACCTCGCCGGGGCCGCCGCGGGCGGGGTTCCCATGTGCCACGGCGCCGGCGGCATGGCCGGCCACGTCGCGTTCGGCGCGCGCACGGGCGGAGCGCTCGTTATCCTGGGTGTGTGCCTGCTCGTGCTCGCCTTCTTTTTCAGCGCCGCGGTGGTCGCGCTGTTCAGCCTGTTTCCGCGCCCGATCCTCGGCGTCATTCTCTTCATCACCGGAGCGCAACTTGCGCTGGGGTCCTGCGATTTCTCGAAGAACAAGGGCGAGCGCTTCGCGACTCTCGCCACCGCCGCGCTCGCGATGTGGAACGTGGGTCTCGCGTTCGTCGCCGGATTTCTCCTTTGCGCCGCTTTAAGGCGCGGCCTGCTCCGCTTGTGATCCCGCGCAATCAGTGGCCGTGGCGGTGGTGGGAGTCCGGGTAATGAGGATGGTATTGGTCGCGCCGGCAGCGAGGCCCTTCACCATGGCGACGTAGCGCGCGTCGGCAAGCGCCACCTTTCGCGTGAGGTTGTTGTCGATCGCCCAGGCGAAGCAAGCGGCGATGACGGCGAGCGCCGGCGCCGCGGCGCCGATGCCTGCCTCGCACGGCCAGGACAGCACGGCGGCACCGGCGACGATCAGCGCCATTCCGAGCCCGGAAAACGAACCAGGCCAAAAGCGCGGTCAACACCGCCTCGGCGTTGAGCAGCAAGGCCCCGCCGGAGGCCGGCATGCGAGAGAGTCCCCACATGAGGAGCACCGGACCGAGCACCCCGCCGCTCAAGACCGCGCCGGCGAGCCACCGCCAGTCCCCGGCGCCGAGGCGTGCGCGCTCGGCGCCGCTCGGTGCAAGCAGCAATGCGAGCCCGATGCCGGAGCCGAGGTACAGCAAGCCCGCGAGCAGCCAGGGACGACGCCGCCAAGCAGTAGCTTGGCGAGTGGGATGCTGGCGCCGAAGAGCAGCGCCGCCCCAAGGGCTGCCGCCACGCCGCGGTTCAATGTCCAAATCACCCGCAATCGCTGCGAAGGGTTTTTGGCCGCACCGCGGTTAGGCCTCGATCGGAAGCCCGGCGGCGCGCCACTCCGGGAGGCCGTTCTGCAGCCGCCGGGCACGCAAGCCTTTCTTCCTGAGCGTCTCCACCGCCTCGAAAGACATGAGGCAGTACGGTCCGCGGCAGTAGGCGACGACTTCGCGCCGCTTCGGCAATTCCTTGATGCGCTTCTCCAGCTCGTGGACCGGGATGTTGATCGCTCCCGGCAGGTGGCCCGCGGCGAACTCCTCGGGCGGGCGCACGTCCAGCACCGTGACGAGGCCCTTGCGCGCGCGCTCGAGCAGCTCCTTGGCAGGGACCGGCTCAAGCTCGTCCTTCCGCGCGAAGTAGAGCCGCACGATCTGCTCCACCTCGGCGACATAGGCTTCGCCGACGCGGCTCATCGCCGAGAGCATCTGCACCACCTCGTCGCCGGCGAGGCGGTAGAAGACGTAGAGGCCTTCCTTGCGACCGACGATCAGCCCCGCCTGGCGCAGCTTCTGGAGATGTTGCGAGGTGTTGGCCACCGTCGTGCCGGTGAGCCTCGCCAGCTGCTCGACGCTGCGCTCGGCCTGGGCGAGCAGCTCCAGGAACTCGATCCGGGTGGGGCTGGAGAGCGCCGTGCCCACGCGGGCGAGGTTCGCGAACACGTCGCGCTTCGGATTGGTTGACATCATCGTTCCAGCTGTTTTAGTATTCAAGTGATCAATTGAATATTAGCGGAGTTGGGTTCTTACGTCCAGCGCCGCTACGTCCAGCGCCAGGCGCAGGGGGAGCATTATGGTGCAAAGCGAAGCATTCATCCGCCTCGCGGCTTTCGCCGCGGTGTTCGGCGCGGTGGCGCTGTGGGAGCTCGCCGCTCCGCGCAGAAGGCCGCTCTACCCGCGCCGCGCCCGCTGGCCGCACAACCTCGGCCTGCTTCTCGTCGATGTCGTCGCGGTTCGCCTGCTCGCTCCGGGCGCGGTGATCGGCGTGGCATTGGCGGCGGAGCAGCGCGGCTGGGGCTTCCTCAACGCCGTATCCCTGCCATGGTGGCTGGCCCTGCCGCTTGGCGTCGTGCTGCTCGATCTTGCGGTCTACTTCCAGCACGTCATGTTCCACGCGGTCCCGACCCTCTGGCGGCTGCATCGCGTGCATCATGCCGACCAGGACTTCGACCTCACCACCGGAACCCGCTTCCACCCGATCGAGATCCTGCTTTCCGCCGTCATCAAGTGCGCGGCCGTAGCGGCGATCGGCGCCTCCCCCGTCGCCGTCCTCGCATTCGAGGTGCTGCTCAACGCCACGGCAGTGTTCAACCACGCGAACGCGTCGCTCCCCCGCTGGGCGGAGCGCTGGGTGCGCTGGCTCGTCGTAACGCCGGATATGCACCGCGTCCACCACTCGGTGCTCCACGACGAGTCCTCGAGCAACTTCGGGTTCAACGTGCCGTGGTGGGATCGTCTCTTCGGCACGTACCGGGCGCAGCCAAGGCTGGGGCACGACGCCATGGAGATCGGCGTAGACGCCTTCCGCTCGCCGGAGGACCTGCGCCTGGACCATCTGCTCATCCAGCCGTTCCAGGACACGCCCGGCCAGTACCCGATCAATCGGCGCCGGGCCGCCTAGTCGTGAGCCGCCCGGCTCTTTTCCGCACCTTGCTGCTCGCTTGCCTTCTTGGAGCGGCCGCGCTCGGCTGGTGGGTCTTGGAAGGGCGGCTGAATCCGGCCGCCATCGAAGAGGCGATCGGCGAGCTGGGATGGCTCGGCCCCCTGATGTTCGTGGCAGGCTTTGCATTGGCGGCGATTCTTTTTGTCCCGGGCTCGATATTCGGCTTGGCCGGAGGGATTCTGTTCGGACCGTTATGGGGAACACTCTGGAATCTAGCGGGCGGCACGCTCGGCGCCACAGCTGCGTTTCTTTTTGCCCGCTACATTGCCGGCAACTGGATTGCGGCGAAAGCGCAAGGGCGTCTCAAGACGGTTCTTTCGGGCGTCGAGGCCGAAGGTTGGCGCTTCGTTGCTTTGACGCGCCTCGTGCCGATCGTGCCGTTCAACGTGCTCAACTATGCCCTGGGCCTCACCCGGATCCCGCTGTCTCAATACGTGCTTGCAACCCTCGTCTGCATGCTGCCGGGAACAGCGGCATACGCGTGGCTGGGCCATGCTGGAAGAGCGGCAATGGAGGGAAATAGCGATGCACTGCGCTATGGCGCCCTGGGGCTCGCGGCGTTGTCGCTCGTCGTGTTCATCCCGCACCTCATACGACGACTGAAACAGCAATCCACAGCTTTCGCATCTCTGTGCGACCTGAAGGCAAGTTTGGCGAGCGACCAGCGGCCGCTCATCTTAGACGTGCGGGACCCGGACGAGTTTGATGGGCCCTTGGGACACATTGACGGCGCGATCAATGTTCCTCTAGGGCGGCTATCGACCGTACGGCCCGAGCTGTCCGGTCGCACGCGCCCCGTCGTCGTCGTCTGCCGGACCGACAAGCGCTCGGCCGAGGCGGCCGCCATCCTGCGGGCAGGCGGCGTGCAGAACGTGAAGGTGCTTCGAGGAGGCATGGAAGCGTGGAGTACGCAGGCAAACGCCCGATGATCTACCTGGACTACAACGCAACGACGCCGGTCGCACCGGAAGTTCTCGAGGCAATGCTTCCGTTTCTGCGCGAGAGTTACGGCAACCCGTCCAGCTCGCACGCGGCCGGACGCCGGGCGCACGACGCGATCGAAGCGGCGCGCGCGCAAGTGGCCATTCTGATCGGGGCCTCCCCGGAGGAGATCGTGTTCACGTCCGGCGGGACCGAGGCGACCAACATGGCGCTCCGGGGCGTAGTGCTCGCGCAGCCGCATCGCCGCCACATCGTCACGACGAGCTTCGAACACCCGGCCACCGCGGAGACCTGCCTCCTGCTCGAACGGCAGGGATTCAGGGTTACGCGCGTTCCCGTTGCTTCGGACGGCCGTGTCCGGGCCGAAGACGTTGCGCGGGCGCTGGGCGACGAGCCGGCATTGGTCACGGTCATGCACGCCAACAACGAGATCGGAACCATCCAGCCGATTGCCGAGATCTCGCAGCTCGCAAAAAACAAAAGCGCGGTGATTCATACGGACGCCGCGCAAACGCTCGGCAAGATCCCGGTCGACGTGGACGCGCTCGGGGTCGATCTCCTGACGATCGCGGGGCACAAGCTCTACGCCCCCCAAGGAACCGGCGCTCTCTATATCCGGCGCGGCACGGTATTGGAGAGCCTGCTGGCCGGCGCGGGGCATGAGCGCGGACTTCGCCCGGGAACGGAAAACGTGGCCGGCATCGTTGCCCTCGGCAAGGCATGCGAGATCGCCGGGCGGGATCTCGTATCCGTTCAAATGGAGCTCCGCGGGCTGCGCGACCATATGCTAGGGAAACTGCGGGCAGGCGTCGACGGCCTGGTCCTCCATGGCCATCCGACCGAGCGATTGCCGAACACCCTGTTCGTCAGTTTTCCCGGCGTGCACGGGGCGCGCTTACTCGACGCCGTACCCGAGATCGCCGCGTCCACCGGGTCTGCCTGCCATTCCGGCTCGAGTGAAGCTTGCGCTTCGCTGCTCGCGCTGGGCGTGGACCCCGCGATGGCCATGGGGCCGGTACGCCTGTCGCTCGGCCGCGAAACTACCTTGCGCGACGTCGAGCACGCCGCAGAGCGGCTGGCTTCGGAGTGGCGGCGACTTCGCCATCGCGGCATCTTGCCAGCATAGATTGGAAGCGATCGACGCAACGGAACTGATACCACTTGGAGGTTTGCGCATGACTACTGCACAGGTCGGAACGAGAAGTCTGGATGTCGCCGCGCTGGAGACCAAGGTCAAGGCAATGTATAGCTCGGTCGCACTGGAGCCGCAAGGGGATTTCCATTTCGAGATGGGGCGAGCGATGGCCGAGCGCCTCGGATACGTGCCTACGGAGCTCGACGTGATCCCGTCCGGAGCGATCGACTCGTTCGCGGGCGTCGGCTATTACTTCGACCTCGCGAAGCTTCAGCCGAGGGAGAGAGTGGTCGATCTCGGCAGCGGTTCGGGCATGGACAGCTTCATCGCCGCGCTCAAGGTGGGGCCCGCCGGCAGGGTGATCGGGATAGACATGACGGACGAGCAGCTGGCGAAAGCGGAGCAGCTGCGCAAGACCGCAGGGATCGCGCATATCGAGTACCGCAAGGGCTATATCCAGGGCACCGGCCTGGCAGACGCCGGGTTCGATCTTGTGATCAGCAACGGCGTCATCAACCTGGCGCCCGACAAGAGCACGGTGTTTCACGAGGCGGCGCGGCTGCTCAAGCCGGGAGGCCGCATAGCCCTCTCCGACATCGTCACCGAAACGCAGCTGCCGGATGGCATCACGTGCGATGCAACCCTCTGGGCCGCCTGCATTGGCGGTGCTATGCGGGCCGACGATTACCTCAAATCGATCGGCAGCGCGGGGTTTCGAGTGGATCAGGTGCGCGACAACCCGCAGTACCGTTTTATTTCCAAGAACGCGCAGCTCGCAGCATTGAAGTTTGGCGTGAAAAGTATCTCGCTCGTCGCGACAAGGATCTGACACGAAACGCCGTAGGGCAGTTCTGCGGGAACGCTGTCAGCTCCATGCCAATGGCCGCCGGGAAAAATACAAGGCGAGCGGCGGAAGGACCAGCCATTGCGCGAGGGGCGAAAGCCCAACGGCGACACTGCCGACGCGCACGAGTGGCATCAGGCTCGAATACTGCCAGCTATTGCGGATCGTCGTGTTGGTCCACTCGCTGAACGCGGTATAGGCCACGCCGACGAAGACGGCAAGCAGCCCGACGGCGATCCAATTCCATTGCTCGACCGCGGGCGCGCGCACCGCGAGAAGAGCAATCAGGAGCGCTGCGGCGCCGATCAGCACGTCGCCGAGCGTGCAGTGCGCGACGGCGAAGGCGATCTGGTTCAAAGGCGCTTGCGACCAGATCGTGTATAGCGGCAGTTGCGCGGCTTCCCAAACGAGATTGAGGCAAGCCAGGCACGCGAGGTACCGGCCAACGAACCTCCAGCTCCGGCGATCGCGATACCAGGGCATCGCGGCACGCTACGGACAGGATTCCGCGATCGCCGTGCTGATCTCCTTGGGCGAGGCGAACACGATCGAGGCGCGGTCGCCCTGCATGCCGGCGCCGACGGCGACCGGCTGGCCGGCGCGCGGGCCGAGCTTGCTCGAGTCAGTCTTGAGGCGCAGGTTGAACTCCCACATCTTCTCCGTCCTGCCGTCGGCGGTCTCGACGGTGTAGGTGTCGCCGCAGTGCCGGATCGAGCGGACCTGGCCGGCGGGCGGCGCGGTTTTCAGATCCATCTTTTGCCGCGCCATGCCCATCATCCCTCCACCGCCCGCTTGGGGCGCAGCCGGCGCCTTTCCTTCGGTTACCGCCTTCAGATAGGCAATCACATCGCGCCGCGCCTTGGGATCCTTGATGCCCGGGAAGGTCATCGTCGTACCCGGCAGAAAGCGCTCGGGGTCGGCGAGCCACTTGTCGAGGGTGCGCTCGTCCCATTTGGCATCGAGGCGCTTCATCGCGTCAGAATAGCGCGCAAAGCCCTCGGCGCCTGCCGCCTTGTGGTTCCAGGCGTTCGCAAGGCTCGGTCCAGTCATGTGCTCCCCAGGCGCAACGGAGTGGCAGGCGGCACAGGCGCGGAATGCCTGCGCGCCGCGTTTGGCATCGCCTGTTGCGCTGGACTGAGCGTAGGCGCTGCCGGCGAAAGCGAGCGCGGCGACAAGTAGAGCTTTCATGATCAAAGTCCGGTGCCTTGATTCGCGACGAGCACCCAGCTTTTGCCGCCGTCCTTGGAAACGAAGACGCTGCGCTGAAAGGTTGCGATCGCGTACTCGCTGCGCCTTGCCGGGTTCTGTGCGATGAAGCCGACTGCATCCCCGGTAACCCGTGGCAGCAGAATGCCGGCCGGCGGTCCGCCGCGCAGGAGAGCGCGCGCGAGACGAGGCGCTCTGCCGTCAAAGCTGCCATGCCAGAGGTGCTTACCATCGAGGTCGTAGTGCACCGCCGTACCCTCGCCCGCGCCGACTCGCTGGAAGCTCTCGCCCGCGTCGGTCGATTCGAACACGCCTCTCGAGGTCGCAGCCGCGACGAGCTTCGGATCGTCCGGATGCACCGCGACCGCGATCGGATCGCCCTCCAGTCCCGCGGCACGGGCTGCTTTCCATGTCTTGCCGTCGTCCAGCGTGAAGTGCAGGCCGGGCGCGCGGATACGCGAGCTCGGCGCCGGGTTCCAGACATAGATCGCGTTGGTGTTCCAGCTTGTGCCGAGAACGTGAAAATCCGTCTCGCCCTCCAAACCGAGCTTGTCCCAGCTCTTGCCGCTGTCGCGGCTGCGGATCAGCCCGAACGGATTGACGAGGCCGGAGCCCTGGGCGGGGTGGCCGCTGCTGTAGAGATTGCGTGCGGTGGCCGAGAAGCCCATGTAATCGTGCTGCGGGCCCGGAGCCTTGGACCATTTGCCGTTCTCGTAGACCGCCAGTCCGTGATGGCTCGGCACCATAAGGCGCTTGCCGTCAGGGCTGTACGCCAGGCCATGCACATGAGTAAGAGTCACGTGCTGCGCCTCCGCCGTCGACGGCGCTTGGGAAAACACGCCGGCGGAAGCGAGAGCCAGCGCGACACCTGAAACAAATCGAACTATCCGAAACATCCTGATCTCCGAGGAGCGTTGACGGCGCGGCGACCACCGCCGCGATACCCGTAGCTACGAACGGCTGCTTTGCGGCAGCCGGGAGATCAGATGAGGAAAGAGTGGAGCAGGATGCGCCGGGGCGGCGCGGGATGCGGCGCGGCGAGCAATGCGCCGCGATCGAAGCGAGGTTCTCGCAAATCAAGCACCAAGACAGGCACGTTGGCGGCTCCGCGAACCAGCGGAATCTGCAAGCCCGGGAGCTGCAGATCGCTCGAGCAATGCGACGCGCACGCAGCGTCGGGAGCTGGGACGTTGCTCGCCGCGCTATCGCAGTCCGGCATGTCAGACATCGCCATCGCCCGCGCCATCGAGCCGCGGTCCATGCCGCACGCCGCGAGCGTAAGGCTGCCGTGCGCGAATGCGAGAAGCGCGATCAGCATGACGGCCACGCGGCGGATAAGGCGACGGCTCATGGGCGCGCCATTCTATACACAAATGTCGACTTCAGAGCTGGCGGCCGATTCCGGTGATGACGCGGTAGTCCCGTTCCGGGTGCGACAACCGGATGTGCTGCACGATTGCCAATCACCGTTCAGCTCGAGCACCGCGTCCCACGCGCTGTGCGCGTAAGCCGCCGAGGAATCTTCGTGGTGATGGTCGCGCGCGCCGCCTAATCTGCAGGAAATGCCGAATGGTGTAGAGAAAGGCTCGGCGAACGATTCTCTGCAGGAACATTCCGAGGCAATGCGCGATCATATTCGACAGACGCCGCAGGAGTAAAGCCATGACGATGAACGGGATGATGCACGGCATGATGGGCTGGATGATGGGTATCGGGCTCGCCGGGTGGGTGCTGGTGGTCGCTCTGCTGGTGACCATTGCCTTCCTGCTGGTCCAGCTTTTGGGCCGCGGCGGTCGCCAAGACGACGCGGGGGCATCCGGCCGGGACCGCGGCGGCTTCGAAGCATAGCCAATTCAACAGCCCGATCCAGTGCGCCGGCTCGAACAGCTCGAGCGGATTGCCGCCCGGCTCCTGCGCACGACAATCAGGCATCGGGCGCGATCCCGAGGCTGCGGGGCCGCTCAGGATCAGCTTGAGATTCGGCATCGAAACCTGGGCAAAGGCAGGCGGATGCTTCTCGTTCAGCTTGAAGCCAAGAGCTGCCTCGTATGGAAGTCAATGGAGCGATCCACGTCTTTGACTTGATATCTGACGTGGAGGCTCGTAATGAGCTTCACTGCGGGTTGTGCGGACGGCTCGCCAGTTGCTGTCTGGGCATATCGTCCTCCTTCTCCGAGCGCTCGCGTGTTCCTTGGCAAGCCTCGCTGGCACGGTTGACCTGTGTCAACATCGCGCCGGCGTGCGGGTGTCTCATATAGGCATGAGATTTCTTCTCATCCTGAACGATCCGCCCTACGGGACCGAGCGCAGCTACAACGCACTTCGCCTCGCGCGGACCCTGCTGAACAGGGAAGCCGGGGAAGTGCGCGTGTTCCTTCTCGGCGATGCCGCCGCCTGCGCCAAGCGCGGGCAGAAAGTGCCGCAGGGTTACTACAACGTCGCCGACATGCTCTCCGGCGTCTCGCGGCGCGGCGGCACGGTCGGCGTTTGCGGCACTTGCCTTGACGCCCGCGGCGTGACCGATGGCGAATTGATCGAGGGTGCGGTACGCGGCTCGATGGACCAGCTTGCGGACTGGTCCGCATGGGCCGACAAGATTGTCGTTTTCTGACGCCCCGTTTCCGGTTCTCTCAACGATCCGCCGGCCGCCGTTTGCCGCGCCGGCTGGCGGCCAGGCGCAGAGCATTGCCGTCGCGGATGATCTCGCCGGCCTTCTCCATCCTGGCAAGCGTCCGGTAGAGCGCTTCATGGGTGACGCCGAGGTCGCGCGCCAGGTCCTTCAACGAGCCCGCCAGCGCGACTTCGCAGCCGTCATCCCGGCCTTCGGTAAGAACGAAGTGCCGCACGCGCTCGGCCACGCTTGCGAGCGCCAGCCGTTCGATCCGTGCCCGCGCCATTCGCAGCTCGCGCATCAGGACCGAATTCCACTGCGTGGCGAAGCTCCGGTCGTGGGCCAAGAGTGTCGCCAGCCGGCCTTTCGGAATGACGGTAAGCGTGCTCCGCTGAAAGGCGAGCGCGTCGCAGAGATATTCAGGACAGTCGACCGCTGCCTCCGCGAAGTACTCCCCTGGACGCGCCCGATGAAGCAAGATGTCCTCGCCCGCCCGGCCGCTGCGCAACATGCGCACCTCGCCGCTATGGACGAAAAACACCGATCGTGCCGGATCACCGCGGCGAAACAGCATCTCGCCGCGAGCGTAATCGCGTACGCGCGAAAGCGCCTGCAGCGACTGCGGCAGGCTGAACCGCAAGGTCTGCGAAGCACCCGCTGGCGTCACGCGCCCTCCCCTGATGATTTTGATCATACGCGGGTTGGCGCACCGAGGCCGACAATCTGGCGAGCTTCAAGAGGACATGGCACATGAAACTGATTACCGCTGAACCATTATCCGGGACCGCTCACGCCCTGGAGCTGGCCGAGCACGTCGGGCTGAGCCGCGAACAGCGCCTCGAGCTCCAGCGCCTCGGGGATGCGCATCATGCCGAGGCGCGGGCGATCGGCGCGAAGTTCGTCGAAGCGGAGCACAACCTGGAGATGCTTTTCCGCCGCGGCAAAGTCGCCGAGACCGAGCTTGCCGAGGCGGTGCGCAGCGCCGCGGCCGTCCAAGGCGAGTACCGCATGTCTCACCTGGAAACGCACCGGCGTGTGCGCGGCGTGCTCACCGACGAGCAGGTCGACCGCTACGATCGGCTGCGCGGATACGCGGCGCAATCCGACGGCCCCCACCGCCCGAGGCATTGAATGGCGTTCGAGACGCTTCTGATCGGTAACGAGCCGGCGATCCGGCTCGGTATTTTCGCGAGCGCGTTCGTGCTCATCGCGCTGCTGGAGCTGGCCCTACCCCGCCGTGCCCCGGATGCGCCTAGGACGGTTCGGCGGGCGAACAACGTCGGGCTTGCGGTCGTGAATATCTTGCTTGTCCGGGGGTTGTTTCCGTTCGCCGCGGTCGGCATAGCCATCTTGGCCAATGAGCGCGGCGCCGGTGTTCTGAATGCGTTCCCAGTCCCCTACCCCCTCGCGGTGATCCTGTCGCTGCTGGCCCTCGACCTGATGATGTATCTGATGCACCTGATGTTCCATGCCGCGCCGGCGCTGTGGCGCGTGCACCGCGTCCACCATGCCGACGTGGACTTCGACGTGACCACCGGGGTGCGCTTTCACCCCGTCCAGGCCGTTCTGTCGGTACCGATCAAGTTCGCTGTCGTCTTCGCGCTGGGGCCGCCGGTGCTGGCGGTGCTGCTCTTCGAAGCCGCATTCAATGCGGTCCTGCTGTTCAGCCACGCCAATGTCCGAATCCCAACCGCCGTCGACCGCGCGCTGCGCTGGTTCATCGTGACTCCGGACATGCACCGGCTGCACCACTCGATCGACGCGGCCGAGACCAACAGCAACTTCGGTTTTACTCTGACCTGGTGGGATCGCCTGTTCGGCACCTACCGCGCCGAGCCTGCAGCAGGACACGAAAGGATGACGATCGGAGTCGATCAGTTCCGCGCGCCGCGGGACTCGTGGCTCGACCGCCTGCTCCTTCAACCGTTGCGTGACGACCTGGGCTCGTACCCGATCAACCGAAGGTGGGGAAGCCGCCGATACACATAACTTTACCTGCCGCACAAATGCCGTTTACAGAGATGCGGCAAGACTGCCTTGCTCGCAGAAGAAGGGAAGGACTGCTCTATGCGCAGTGTCCGCGGGGTATATCTGCTGCTCGGCGCAATCCTGGCCGCGTTCGTTGCCATGCTGGTCGCGACCGTTAGCTTGACGCCGGGAGCTGCGCAATTCGGCCACGAGCCGCAAGCCTTGATTCGGCCGGTCGTCGCGCTCGTCGGCCTTACTGCGCTCGTCTGGGGCCTCATGGTGGTCTGGCGGAATCTCGCCGTCATCCGCGGTCGCGTTGCGTTGCGATATTTCCGCAGCTATGCGTCCGACGCGCCGGCCGAGTGGATAGAGCGTCCCACGAGGGCGTACATGAATCTCCTGGAGCTCCCAGTCCTTTTCTACTTCGCCTGCGCACTCATGCTGGCGACCGGAAAATTCGACGGCGTGCAGGTTGCCCTGGCGTGGGTGTTCGTGCTCATCCGTTGCATCCACGCGTTCGTCCACATCGGCTTCAACTACGTACCGCTGCGCTTCACCGCCTTCTTTGCCGGCTCGGTCACGCTTGGCGTGCTATGGGCCAGATTCGCGGCGCAAAATCTATGAAACAAGCCGGTGAACAAGCCTATGTTTGCCCCATGCATCCGGAAGTTCAAGGGTCGGATCCCGGCAAGTGTCCGAAGTGCCGCATGGATCTCGTTCCGGAAGGGACAAGATTCGCCATGCTTCGCCACATGATCAGGAGCCCTTTGCTGATCGTCATCATGGTAGTGCTGATGGCGGCAGCGATGATTATGATGCTGAGGTAGCGCGAGGCGCATAGCGGCCTGGGACGGGGTCATGAGCGACGCAGGGCAGCAAGAGATCGTCGCCGCGGACGGTTGCCGCGTCACGGCACGATTCTTCACGCCTCCCGGACCGGTGCTCGGCGCGGTCCTGGTCGTCCCGGCCATGGGACATCGCAGCTCTATTACCGGCCGTTCGCGATCTGGGCGGCGGACCAGGGCTTTCTCGCCGCTACGTTCGACGCGATTTCAAAGCGCGCCTCTGGCCGGCGGCTCTATTGGATCGGCCGCAGCCTGGGCGGACAGATTCTGGGGTTCGTACCCAATGGCGACCGGATCGCGCCCGAGCACGAGGACCGCCTGTGGAGACGACATCTGCTGCCGGAACTCGCTTGAATCCGGGCGCTCCAAAATGTCCCGCAGCCGAAACGAGGTGACGTCATGCCTGAAATAATGGGAAGGATGGATGCCATGTGGCCGTTCGGCCCCCTCATGTTCCTGATCTTCGCCGCGCTCATCATCGTGCCGTTCTGGGTGATCTTCGCGAAAGCGGGATTTCCGCGATGGCTGAGCCTGCTGATGGTCGTGCCGCTCGCCAACCTCATCATGCTGTACGTCTTCGCGTTCTCGGCCTGGCCGAGCTTGGAGCGAAAGAGCGGCGGCTAGCGCATGGGTTGGTACAGCAGGTTAGTTGTTCCACGCCTCATCGATCTCGCCATGCGAGGCAAGGTGACAACTGCGCGCCGCGTGGAGCTCATCCCCGGCGCCGGCGGCGTGGTGCTGGAAGTCGGCGTCGGCTCGGGTCTCAATCTCCCGTTCTACTCGCCGGCGGTGAAACGTCTCTACGGCATCGATCCGTCGTCCGAGCTGCTGGCGATGGCGCGCAAGAAGCTCGAGCGCCTGACGTTTCCCGTCGAGCTTCGTCCTGAATCCGCTGAGCAGCTTTCGCTGGAGCGGGAAAGCGTGGATACGATCGTGATGACCTGGACCTTGTGCAGCATTCCGGATCCGGCGAGCGCACTGCGCGAGATGCGGCGCGTCTTGAAGCCGCAGGGGCGGATGATCTTCATCGAGCACGGCCTCGCCCCCGATGCTTCGGTCCGGGCCTGGCAGGACCGGCTACAGCCGATCTGGGGGAAGTTCGCGGGCGGATGCCACCTCAACCGCAAGATCGACGAGCTGCTGCTCGTCGGCGGGTTCAGGCTCGCCGAGCTGCGCACGGCTTATCTGCCGGGTCCGCGCCCGTTCACGTACACCTATGAAGGGTACGCCGTCCGTCCATAAATGTTCCGTTACTGCGTCGTGAGGTTTCGGCGCGTTTATTGCTGACCTGACGTGCGGAGGTGAGCAACTTGACTAGAGATCGCGAACTGTACTTATAGCCTTCGGCGTGTCCATTCTGGTCGTGGCGCTGGCGCCGTTATTCGTATGCGTCGGCGGCATGGCGGGCATGGGTAGTATGGGTGACACGAGCAGCATGATGAACGACTCCGGCGGAATGATGATGAGCGGCGGGTCGATGATCACGGGCGGCCTCGCGGTTTGCGGGTTCTCCCGTAATGCCTGAGCCAGAACGTAACCGTCGCCGTCCGGTAGTCCGATGTCGCACAGCACGACATCGGGAGGAGCTTTTCTTGCCGCCTCCAGACCCTCGCCGCTGTTGTAGGCGACGGTGACGGCGTAGCCGGAGAGCCGCAGAAATTGCGCGAGCATATGAGCGGCGTCGCGGTTGTCTTCCACGACCAGGATGCGCACCGTTCTCGTAGCCGCAAGCGCCGGAAGCTCGGGATTTGCTGACGAATGAAGCTCGCGAGGTGCGGCGTAGTATCGCATCAGCATGGTGGGTGTTTTGTAACCAACGACGCGCATGGTCTCTTCCATTGACATACGTGCGGACATGCGACAAATCGCTTCATGCCGCAGATCCTGAAATTTAAGATCGTGTATTCCAGCGTCGTTGCAAGCTTTCCGAAACAACCGAACCACCTCGTCCCGTGATATCGGAAAGAGGGGTGCCACCAAAGAAACGGGCTTGCGGAGCGTGGCTAAGATTTCCCCGAAGAGTACCCGGCGCAGAGCGGCATGACCGGGTTGAGACCACAGCGCGCAGAACCGCGCTGTCAAGTTTTGCAACGTCAGTGTAGTACGCAGTCAGTTCCTTATCGTTGCGGGCGCCACGTCGGTCGGCCTCGGCCTCAGCCGTCGCAAACACATCGGCTAGCTACGGAGAGCTATTGCTGGGGAAGAGTCACGAAGCTAGGTTGTTGGATATGAATCGCTAACGCAAACGAGGAGGCTGCGATGGCTTTCAAAAGCATTTTGGACCCGAAGTTCCAGTACAGAAACGCGGCCTCAACGGACATCACGCAGACCTTCAAACGCATACGAGGCGCACTACGCCAGCCGAGTAGTCAAAGCGCCGGCGGCCTAACTTCGAAGGTCGTGGGTACCATTGGAAAGGGCGCCGGGGGTATCCAGTCGAAACCCTAAAGCGACGGCCTTGTCTGGTCTGTGCCTCTGGGCTTGTGGCACGGCGCCCGGCTTTCGGAACAGCAGTTGCCCGAGCGTCCATGTTGCTTCTCTTGGACTACTTCGGACTTGCTTGGAAGGGTCTTGGCGGAGCGGACGGGACTCGAACCCGCGACCCCCGGCGTGACAGGCCGGTATTCTAACCAACTGAACTACCGCTCCTTCTGCACCGCTTTTCCTGGTGGGCGCTGTAGGGATCGAACCTACGACATCTGCCTTGTAAGGGCAGCGCTCTACCGCTGAGCTAAGCGCCCGTACAGCGCCTGAAAAAGGGGCGCTAGTTTATCGCGTCCTTGAGGGCCTTGCCAGCGCGGAACTTGGGCAGGCGCGCGGCCTTGATGTCGAGCGGTTCGCCGGTGCGCGGGTTGCGGCCGGTGCGCGCCTGGCGCTGGCCGGCGTAGAAGGTGCCGAAGCCGATCAGCGTCACCATCTCGTCCTTGCGCAGGCTCGATTTCACCGCGCCGATCAGCGCGTCGACCGCGCGCTCGGCGGCCGACTTGGAAATCTCGGCCGCCTGCGCGATCTGCTCGATCAGATCCGCCTTGTTCACGCTCCCCTCCTCAGAGAAGCCCGCTTCTAGTGCGTGGTGACGGCCCCGGTCTGATCGTCGGACTTCGGCGGGATCGGCGCGGGCTCGTCGGACTCGGGCAGCGCGTTGGGCGTGCGCTCGAGCGCCACCTCGAGCACCTTGTCGATCCACTTCACCGGCACGATCTCGAGCTTGTTCTTGATGTTGTCCGGGATCTCGACGAGGTCCTTCACGTTCTCTTCCGGGATCATCACGGTCTTGATGCCGCCGCGGTGAGCCGCGAGCAGCTTCTCCTTCAGGCCGCCGATCTGCAGCACCTCGCCGCGCAGCGTGATCTCGCCGGTCATGGCGACATCCGCGCGCACCGGGATTCCGCTCAGCATCGACACCATGGCGGTGGCGATGCCGATGCCCGCGCTCGGGCCGTCCTTGGGCGTCGCGCCCTCGGGCAGGTGAATGTGGATGTCGTTCTTCTGATAGAAGTCTTCCTTCACGCCGAGCTTGCGCGAGCGCGCCCGGACCACCGACAGCGCGGCCTGGATCGACTCCTGCATCACGTCGCCGAGCTTGCCGGTGGTGATGGTCTTGCCCTTGCCCGGCATGGTGACCGCCTCGATCGTGAGGAGCTCGCCGCCGACCTCGGTCCAGGCGAGGCCGGTGACCTGGCCGACCTGGTTTTCCTTCTCCGCCATGCCGAAGGTGTAGCGGCGCACGCCCAGGAACTTATCCAGGTTCTTCGGCGTGACGGTGATGCGATGCACCTTGCTGCTCTCTTCGCCCTCTTTGCGCTCGATCAGGAGCTGCTTCACCGCCTTGCGGCAGATCTTGGACACTTCACGCTCCAATGCCCTCACCCCGGCCTCCCGGGTGTAGTAGCGCACGATGTCGCGGATGGCGGCCTCGGACACCGAGATCTCGCCCTCCTTGAGGCCGGTCGCCTTGATCTGCTTGGGCAGCAGGTAGCGGACCGCGATGTTCATCTTCTCGTCTTCGGTGTAGCCGGAAAGACGGATCACCTCCATCCGGTCGAGAAGCGGCGGCGGGATGTTGAGCGTGTTCGCGGTCGCCACGAACATCACCTCGGAGAGGTCGTATTCGACCTCGATGTAGTGGTCGACGAAAGTGTTGTTCTGCTCGGGGTCTAGCACCTCGAGCAAGGCACTGGAGGGGTCGCCGCGCCAGTCGGAGCCCATCTTGTCGACCTCGTCGAGCAGGAACAGCGGGTTCTTCACCTGCACCTTGCTCATGTTCTGCAGGATCTTGCCCGGCATCGAGCCAATATAAGTACGGCGATGCCCGCGGATCTCGGCCTCGTCGCGGACTCCGCCGAGCGACATGCGCACGAACTTGCGGTTGGTCGCCCGCGCGATCGACTGGCCGAGCGAGGTCTTGCCCACGCCGGGCGCGCCGACCAGGCACAGGATCGGCGCCTTCATCTTGTCGACCCGGGTCTGCACCGCGAGGTACTCGACGATGCGCTCCTTCACCTTCTCCAGGCCGTAGTGGTCCTTGTCCAGGATCTCCTGCGCCGCCTTGATGTCCTTGGAGATCTTCGACTTCTTCTTCCACGGCAGGTTGACCACGGTGTCGATGTAGTTGCGCACCACCGTCGCCTCGGCCGACATCGGCGACATCAGCTTGAGCTTCTTCAGCTCGGCTTCCGCCTTCTTGCGCGCGTCCTTGGGCATGTGCGCGCGGCGGATCTTCTTCTCCATCTCCTCGAGGTCCGCGCCCTCCTCGCCTTCGCCGAGCTCCTTCTGGATCGCCTTTACCTGCTCGTTCAGGTAGTACTCGCGCTGGCTCTTCTCCATCTGCCGCTTGACCCGGCCCCTGATTCTCTTCTCGACCTGGAGGATGTCGATCTCGGTCTCGAGCTGGGACAGCAGGTGCTCGAGCCGGCTCTTCACGTCGAACATCTCGAGCACCTGCTGCTTTTGCTCGAGCTTGAGCGGCAGGTGCGCCGCAACCGTATCCGCGAGCCGTCCTGCTTCATCAATCCCGGATAAAGACGTAAGAATTTCGGGCGGGATCTTCTTGTTCAGCTTCACGTACTGGTCGAACGCCGACAGCAGCGCGCGGCGCATCGCCTCGACCTCGGGCGCGGGCGTGCCGTCGAGGGGCACCGCGACCGCCTCGGCGATCCAGTGGCTGCGCACGTCGACCACCTCGCGGATCTGGGCGCGCGCACCGCCCTCGACCAGCACCTTCACCGTGCCGTCGGGGAGCTTCAGCATCTGCAGGATGTTGGAAACGCAGCCGATCGAGTACATGTCGCCCGGGCCGGGGTCGTCCTTCGCCGCGGACTTCTGCGCCACCAGCAGGATCGATTTCCCTGCCTCCATCGCGGTTTCCATCGCCTTGATGGACTTGGGCCGCCCGACGAAAAGCGGGATCACCATGTGGGGGAACACCACCACGTCCCGCAAAGGCAGCAGCGGGTACTGGACGATTTCGGGGGACGGGAGGGGTTCGGACATTTAGAGTAGCCTCGTCAAAGAGTTGGGAGCGCCCTGCACTGACCGATAGTTGCGGGTTCTTCCCGAAAAATCAATGGCAAAAGCCTACACGGATGCGGCGGGTACCGCAATGCAGTACCCGTAGGGAAGTCGTGACGAAATGTGTCAGGCCTAGCCTGACCCGCCGGCGACCTTGTGCTGGTCGGAGTAGATGAGCAGCGGCTTGCCGTCGGCGCTCACCATCGACTCGTCGACCACCACCTTGCTGACATTCTCGAGCGTGGGAAGCTCGTACATGGTGTCGAGGAGGATCTGCTCGAGGATGGAGCGCAGGCCGCGCGCGCCGGTCTTGCGCGCGAGCGCCCTTTTCGCCACGGCGCCGAGCGCGCCGGTGCGCACCTCGAGCTCCACGCCTTCCATGTGGAACAGGCGCTGGTACTGCTTGATGAGCGCGTTTTTCGGCTCGGTCAAGATCTGGATGAGCGCGTGCTCGTCGAGCTCTTCCAGGGTGGCAAGCACCGGCAGGCGGCCGACGAATTCCGGGATCAGCCCGTACTTGATGAGGTCCTCGGGCTCGACGCTCTTCAGCAGGTCGTAGGTGGCCTTGGAGTTCGCCGGGCTCTTCACTTCGGCGCCGAAGCCGATGCCGGTGCGCTCGGTGCGGTTGCGCACGATCTTCTCCAGCCCGTCGAACGCGCCGCCGCAGATGAACAGGATGTTGGTGGTGTCGACCTGCACGAAGTCCTGGTTCGGGTGCTTGCGCCCGCCCTGCGGCGGAACCGAGGCAATCGTCCCCTCTACCAATTTGAGCAGGGCTTGTTGAACCCCCTCTCCCGAGACGTCGCGGGTGATCGAGGGGTTGTCGGACTTGCGCGAGATCTTGTCGATCTCGTCGATGTAGACGATGCCGCGCTTCGCCTTGTCGACGTCGTAGTCGCAGTTCTGCAGCAGCTTCTGGATGATGTTCTCGACGTCTTCGCCGACGTAGCCCGCTTCGGTGAGCGTGGTGGCATCCGCGATCACGAAGGGGACATTCAACAATCGCGCCAGGGTTTGGGCGAGCAGGGTCTTGCCGGACCCGGTCGGGCCGATCAGCAGGATGTTGGACTTCGCGAGCTCGACCTCGTCGTTCTTCGAGAGGTGCTTCAGCCGCTTGTAGTGGTTGTACACCGCGACCGAGAGGATCTTCTTGGCCTGGTCCTGGCCGATCACGTACTGGTCGAGGATGTTGCGGATCTCGCGCGGCGTCGGCAGGTCGGACTTCGCGCCCTTGCTGCCCTTATCGGAGGCGGTCTCCTCGCGGATGATGTCGTTGCACAGCTCGATGCACTCGTCGCAGATGAACACCGAGGGCCCGGCGATCAGCTTCCGCACCTCGTGCTGGCTCTTGCCGCAGAAGGAGCAGTAAAGCAGCTTCTCGCCCGATGACGACTTTTCCGACATGTCGTTAGGGGCTCTCCGCGTCCTTAGGTACTTTCACGGCTGACCAGAGTCTTGTCCACGATGCCGTACTTTACCGCTTCTTCGGCGCCCATGAAAAAGTCGCGCTCCGTGTCCCGGGCGATGGTGTCGATCGACTTGCCGGTGTGTTTGGCGAGGATCTCGTTCAGGCGCCCGCGCAAGTACAGGATTTCCTTGGCGTGGATCTCGATGTCGGTGGCCTGGCCCTGGAAGCCGCCCATGGGCTGGTGGATCATGACGCGCGAGTTCGGCAGCGCATAGCGCTTGCCGGTATCGCCCGCGGCGAGGAGCAGCGCGCCCATGCTCGCCGCCTGGCCGACGCACAGCGTCGACACGTCGGGCTTGATGAACTGCATGGTGTCGTAGATCGCGAGCCCCGCCGACACCGACCCGCCCGGCGAGTTGATGTAGAAGAAGATGTCCTTGTCCGGGTTTTCGGACTCCAGGAACAGGAGCTGCGCCACGATCAGGTTGGCGGTCACCTCGGTGACCGGGCCCACCAGGAAAACCACGCGCTCCTTGAGGAGCCGCGAATAGATGTCGTAGGCGCGTTCCCCCCGCCCCGACTGCTCGATGACCATCGGGATCAAACCCAGATCCCGAATTTCAGTGTTGCTTTTTTCCCAGTTCACGAGCCTGCCGCCCCCATCAGTTCGTCGAATGCCACATCTCGCTCTCGCACCGTTGCCTTCGACAAAACCCATTTAACAACATTGGCTTCCAGCGCCATCGCTTCCATCTCGGAAAGCCGCTGGGGCTGCATGTAAAACCATTTTACTACCTCGGCGGGGCTCTCGTAGCTCTGTGCCTCCTGCTCCACCAGGGCGCGCACTTCGGCGGGTTTCGGCTGCAGGTTCTCGCCGCGCGCGAGCTCCGCGATGATGAGGCCCAGCGCGACTCGGCGCTTGGCGGCTTCCTCGAACTGCTGCGGGTTCAGGTTGAGCTGCTCGGGCTTCAACCCGCGGCCCTGCAGATCCTGCGCCGCGCGCTGCACGAGCTGCTGCGCTTCCATCTCGATCAGCGCCTTTGGCAGCTCGAGCGGCGTGGCGGCGAGCAGCACCTCCATCACCTGGTTCTTGACCCGCGCCTCGATGCGCTTTTTCACCTCGCGCTCGACGTTCGCGCGGATCTCGCCGCGCATCTTCTCGACGTCGCCGTCGGCGACGCCGAGCGACTTGGCGAACTCGGCGTCGATCTCGGGCAGCCGCGGCTCGTCGACGTTCTTGATCCGGATCTCGAACTGCGCCTGCTTCCCCGCGACGTCCTTGCCGTGGTAATCGGCCGGGAACTTGAGGTCGAAGCGCTTCGAATCGCCGGCCGACATGCCGCGCGCCGCGGCGTCGAACTCCGGCAGCATGTTGCCCCCGCCGGGCACGAAGATGAAGTTCTGCGCCGCACCGCCGTCGAAGGGCACGCCGTCGATCGTGCCGTCGAAATCGACCGTCAGCCGGTCGCCGTCCTTCGCCGGCCGGTCCGCGGCGACGAATTTCGTGCGCTGCTTGCGCAGCACCTCGATGGTGCGCGCGACCGCGGCGTCGTCGACCGCCACCTTCGGCTGCTCGAGCGTGGCGCCTGAAAGCTGGCCCGGCTTCACCTCCGGATAGATCTCGAAGGTGGCGCTGAATTCGAGCACCTCCCCGGGAGCGGCGTCTGCCTGCTTTTCGTCCTTTTTTTCGATCTTCGGATAGCCGGCGACGCGCAGGTTCGCCTCCTTCACCGCGTCGCTGAAGGATTTCTGCACCGCGTCGCCGAGCACTTCGTTGCGCACCTGCGGCCCGTAAGTCTGTGCCACGATCTTCATCGGCACCTTTCCCGGCCGGAAGCCGGGCATCTTCACGTTGCGCGCGAGCTGCTTCAGCCGTGCGTCGACCTGCTTTTCGATGTCGCGCACCGGCACGCTCATCGACACGCGCCGCTCCAGCGTTCCCAGGTTTTCCACGTTTGCCGCCATGTTCTCCAACTCTAATTGGTGCGAAGGAAGGGATTCGAACCCTTATGCCTCGCGGCGTCAGATCCTAAGTCTGGTGCGTCTACCAATTCCGCCACCTTCGCCTAAAAATCAACGTATTATAACCGCCGATGGCGGTCCGCCATTACGAGAACTTCCCCGTCGCCTCGCTCCTCCTGCCCGCGCCGCTGCGCGAGCCGATCGAAGTCATCTACCGCTTCGCACGCAGCGCCGACGATTTCGCAGACGAAGGGGCCGACCCCCCCGATATACGGCTGGAAAAGTTAAATCGCTACCGGGCCGGGCTCGAACGCGTGGAGCGAGGCCTGCCGCTCGAGGACGCGCTCTTCGGCGACCTCGCAAGAATCGTTCGTGCGCACGGGCTGCCGCTGCCGCTGTTCCACGATCTGCTCGACGCCTTCAGCCAGGACGTGACCAAGAAACGCTATGCCAGCTTCGCCGAGGTCTCAGACTATTGCCGGCGCTCCGCCAACCCGGTGGGGCGGCTGCTGCTCCATCTCTTCAAACGAACGGCCGAGCGAGACCTGCGCGCCTCCGACGCCATCTGCTCCGCGCTCCAGCTCATCAATTTCTGGCAGGACGTGGACATCGATTACCGGCGCGACAACCGCATCTACCTGCCGCAGGACGAGATGGCGCGCCACGGCGTGACCGAACGGCACCTCGCGGACAAGCGCTGCGATGCCGCATGGTGCGCGCTCATGAAACATGAAGTGGAGCGGGCCCGGGCGCTCATGTTTTCAGGGGCACCCCTCGGTCGCACGCTCCCCGGGCGCGTCGGACTCGAGATCCGCGCCACGATCCAGGGCGGGCTTCGCATCCTCGACAAGATCGAGGCCGCGGGCTACGACGTGTTCCGCCGCCGGCCCGTATTGAAAGCGCTGGATTGGCCTCTCCTCTTGTTGAAAGCGGTATGACGCCCGACGAGTATTGCCAGCGGAAAGCCGCGGCCAGCGGATCGAGCTTCTACTACTCGTTCCTGTTCCTGCCGGCGCCGCGCCGGCGCGCGATCACCGCGCTGTACGCGTTCTGCCGCGAGGTCGACGACGCGGTCGACGAGACCGCCGAGATGCAGATCGCGGCGGCCAAGCTCGCTTGGTGGCGCGCGGAAGTGGCAAACCTGTACCGCGGCAATCCGCAGCATCCGGTCACGCGGGCGCTCCTGCCGTTCATCCAGGAGTATTCCCTTCCGCAAGAGCACCTGAACGAGATCATCGACGGCATGGAGATGGACCTCACGCAGACGCGCTATCTCGACTGGCCCGCGCTCGAGCGCTACTGCCATCGCGTCGCCGGCGCCGTCGGCCTGCTCGCGGCCCGCATCTTCGGCTACCGCGATGCGCGCACGCTCGAATACGCGCGCCACCTCGGCATCGCGTTCCAGCTCACCAACATCGTCCGCGACGTCGGCGAGGACGCGCGCAAGAACCGCATCTACCTGCCGATGGACGAGCTCAAGCGCTTCGAGGTGCCCGCGGCCGACATCCTCAACGCGCGCGAGACGCCGCAGTTCAACGCGCTGATCCGGTTCCAGGACGAGCGCGCGCGGAGCTGGTACGACAAAGCGCTTGCCGCGCTGCCGGCGCAGGATCGCCGCGCGCAGCGCCCGGGCCTCATCATGGCGGCGATCTACCGGGCGCTGCTCGATGAAATCGGGCGCGACGGATTCCGCGTGCTGAGCCGCCGCATCTCACTCACGCCGCTGCGCAAGTTCTGGATCGCGTGGAAAACCTGGCTCGCGGCCTAGCGGTCGTCGGCGGCGGCTACGCCGGCATGGCCGCCGCGGTCGAAGCCGCGGCGAGGGGCGTTGCGGTGACGGTGTTCGAGACCGGCCCGGTGCCCGGCGGCCGCGCGCGCAGGGTCCGCATCTCGTCCGACGGGCAGGGCCAGGAGCTCGACAACGGCCAGCACATCCTCATTGGCGCCTATGCCGAGCTCTTTCGCCTGATGCGCACCGCGGGCGTGCCTTCGGATGCGCTGCTGCGGATTCCGCTCGAAATCCGCCACGCGCAGGGATTCAGCCTGCGCAGGCTCTGGCTTCCCGGGTCGGCGGGCCTCATAGCCGGGCTCGCGCTTGCGAAAGGCATCCCGTTCACCGAGCGACTCGGTGCGTTGCAGTTCATGGGCGGCCTGAAGCGCACCGCGTTCCGGCTCACCTACGACATGACCGTCGCGGAACTGCTGGAGCAGCACGGCCAGCGCGGCCGCATCGCGAAGCTCCTGTGGGAGCCGCTTGCGGTGTCGGCGCTCAACACGCCGGTCGCCGAGGCCTCGGCGCGCGCGTTTCTCGCCGTGCTGCGCGACACGCTTGCTGGCCCGCCGGACGCGTCGGACCTGCTTCTGCCGCGCTGCGACCTGTCGAAGCTGTTCCCCGAGCCCGCGGTGGAGTTCGTGCGGGGCCACGGCGGCCAGGTATGGTTGAAGAGCCAGGTTACCGACGTGCATGAGCTGAAGCAGGGCTTCGACGCGGTGATCGTCGCCGTGGGGCCGCACCAGCTCAAGGCCCTGCTGCCCGACATCGCGGTCGATTACGCCTACCAGCCGATCTACACCTGCTATCTTCAATATGAAGAGCGCATTCGGCTTTCGTTTCCGATGCTCGGACTCTCGGGCGGGCTGGTGCAGTGGGTGTTCGACCGCGGCGCGCTCCTCGGCGAGCGCGGACGACTCGCCTGCGTGATCAGCGCGCGCGGACCGCACCAGGACATGAGCTTGGACGAGCTCGCCGCAACCTGTCACCGCGAGCTCGCTGCCAATGGGCTCGTCAAGGCCGACCCGGTCTGGACGCGCGCCATCGCCGAGAAGCGCGCCACCATTTCCTGCACGCCGGGCGCTGCCCGACTGTCCACCGACACTTCGTATCCCGGGATCTTCCTGGCGGGCGACTACACCGACCCGGAGTATCCGCCGACGCTCGAAGCCGCCGTGAGGAGCGGCGTGCGCGCGGCGCGGCTCGCGCTAAAGATTGCGCAGTAGCTGGACCGCCTGGTCGACGCGCTCAACCGCGAGCACTTCCAGGCCCGGAAGCTTCGCCTTCGGGGCGTTGGATTTCGGCACCAGGGCCTTGGCAAAGCCGAGCTTCGCGATCTCCTTCAGCCGGTCCTGGCCGCGCGGCGCGGGACGCACCTCGCCGGCGAGGCCGATCTCGCCGAACACTGCGACGCCGCCCTGAATAGGCTTATCCGTCAACGAGGAGACGATTGCCAGGGAAACGGCCAGGTCGGCCGCCGGCTCGGCGATGCGCACGCCGCCGACCGCGTTCACGAACACGTCCTGCTCCCAGGTGGCGATGCCGGCGTGGCGGTGAAGCACCGCGAGCAGCATGGCGAGCCGGTTCTGATCGAGGCCGACCGAGAGCCGGCGCGGATTGGGCGAATGCGCCGCGTCGACCAGCGCCTGGATCTCCACCAGCAGCGGCCGAGTCCCCTCGAGGGTGGCCAGTACGCAGGCACCGGGAATGGGCTTTTCATGATTACTCAAAAACAATCTTGACGGATTCGCGACGCCCCTCAGGCCTTTGTCGGTCATCGCGAAGACGCCGAGCTCGTTCACCGCGCCGAAGCGGTTCTTCACCGCGCGGACCAGGCGAAACGCGGAGTGGAGCTCGCCTTCGAAGTAGAGCACGGTGTCGACGATGTGCTCGAGCACCCGCGGTCCGGCGATCGCACCCTCCTTCGTCACGTGGCCGATCATGAAGAGCGCGATCCCGGCGCGCTTGGCGTGGCGCGTGAGCTGCGCCGCGCACTCGCGCACCTGGGCGACCGACCCGGGCGCCGACTGCAGGGTGTCCGACCATACCGTCTGGATGGAGTCGACCACCGCCACCCTCGGCCGCGAGGCTTCCAGCGCGGCGAGCACGCGCTCGAGCTGCGTTTCGGCGATGAGGCGCACGCCTTCCACCTCCAGGGCGAGGCGCCGCGCGCGCAGCGCCACCTGCTCGGCGGACTCCTCGCCGCTCACGTAGAGCACGGCTTGGCCCAGAGCCGCCAGCGTCTGCAGGAGGAGCGTCGACTTGCCGATGCCCGGGTCGCCGCCGAGGAGGACCACCTGCCCGGCGACGAGCCCGCCGCCAAGCGCGCGGTCGAGCTCGGATACACCGGTCGGCACGCGCTCGAGCTCGCGCGCCTGGATCTCGTGCAGCGCGACCGGGGCCGCGGCCGCGCCCGCGTAGCGATGCGAGGCGGTTTTCTCCACCACCGTTTCGGAGAGCGTGCCCGCTGCGCCGCAGGACGGACAGCTTCCGAACCACTGCAGCGCGCTCGCGCCGCACTCGGCGCAGAGATATGCGGTTTTGGGTTTCGCCATCAGGGCACTTCCAAGACGGGAACACGTGCAGTGAGCTTGGTAAAGAGCTCGTAGCTCAACGTGCCGGCGGCCGCGCCTACCTCGTCCGCAGAGAGCCCCTCGCCCCAGAGCGTCACCGGCGTGCCCACGCCCGCGCCCGGCACTTCGCCGACGTCGATCGCGATCATGTCCATCGATACGCGTCCAACGGTGCGCGCGCGCTTCCCGTTGACCAGCACCGGGGCGCCGCTGGGCGCATGGCGCGGGTAGCCGTCGGCGTAGCCGCATGCCACGACGCCGATGGTCATGGC
>DASYPG010000485.1:0-13566 GCA_036006885.1 Burkholderiales bacterium
ACACCATGACCCGCAAGGTGACCAACGACGCCGTGGCCTACATCCGCGGCCTCGCCGAGCTGCGCGGGCGCAACGCCGACTGGGCGGAGAAGGCGGTGCGCGAAGGTGTGAGCCTGCCGGCGCAGGAGGCGCTCAAGCTCAAGGTGATTGACCACATCGCCGCGGACGTGCCTGCGCTTCTCGCCAAGCTCGGCAAGCCCAATGCCGAGGTGAAGGCCCTCGAGATGGACTGGCGCACGCGCTTGCTCGCGGTGATCACCAATCCCACGGTGGCGTACCTGCTCATCCTGGTGGGCGTCTATGCGCTCATCTTCGAGTTCATGAGTCCGGGAATGGTTCTGCCCGGCGTCGTAGGCGCGATCGCGCTGCTTCTCGCGCTCTACGCGCTGCATCTACTTCCCGTGAACTACGCCGGCCTCGCGCTGATGCTGCTCGGCATCGCGTTCATGATCGCGGAGGTGTTCCTGCCTTCGTTCGGCGCCATCGGCGTCGGCGGCATCGTCGCCTTCGCGCTCGGATCGCTGCTGCTCATCGAGGACACCGAGCTTCCGGGGTTCGAGATCCCCTACGCCCTCATCGCCGGCGTCACCGCCGCGAGCGCGGGCTTCCTCATTCTGGTGGTCGGCATGCTCGTCAGGAGCCGCCGGCGCGCGGTCGTGACCGGCCGCGAAGAAATGCTCGGCGCGACCGCCGAGGCGCTCGGCGACTTCGACGCCGAAGGCTGGGCGCGCGTGCACGGCGAGCAGTGGAAGGTGCGCACGAGCCGCCCGGTGCGCCGCGGCGAGAAGCTGCGCGTCACCGGCATGGAAGGCCTCGTGCTGCAGGTGGAACCCGGCGGGATAACTGAGGGAGATTGAGCATGCCGTACTTCGCGCTGGGCTTCGTCATTCTGATCGCGATCGCCGTCATGGCGTCGATCAAGATCCTGCGCGAGTACGAGCGCGCGGTGGTGTTCTTCCTCGGCCGCTTCCAGCGCGTGATGGGGCCGGGGCTCATCATCGTCATCCCGGTGGTGCAGCAGCTGGTGCGCGTCGACCTGCGCACGCGCGTGTTCGACGTGCCGCCGCAGGACGTGATCACGCGCGACAACGTCTCGGTGAAGGTGAACGCGGTGGTGTATCTACGCGTGGTGGACCCGCAGCTCGCCATCATCCAGGTGGCCAACTTCAGCGAAGCCACCAGCCAGCTCGCGCAGACCACGCTGCGCGCGGTGCTCGGCAAGCACGAGCTCGACGAGCTGCTCGCCGAGCGCGAGAAGTTGAACAGCGACATCCAGGAAGTGCTCGACAAGCAGACCGACGCCTGGGGCATCAAGGTGTCGACGGTCGAGATCAAGCACGTGGACCTCAACGAGACCATGGTGCGGGCGATCGCGCGCCAGGCCGAGGCCGAGCGCGAGCGGCGCGCCAAGGTGATCCACGCCGAAGGCGAGCTCCAGGCCTCGGAGAAGCTGCTGCAGGCGGCGCAGATGCTCTCGCAGCGCGCCGAAGCGATGCAGCTGCGCTACCTGCAAACGCTCACCCAGATCGCCGGCGACAAGTCCTCGACCATCGTGTTTCCCGTCCCGATGGACGTGCTCGGCCCGCTCTTGCAGAAGCCCAAGGATCGGTAAGAAAACAAGCGGCCGGGCGAAGGCTCGCGCGCTCGCCCGGCCGATCCTCCTCCTCACGACATACGCTGCCCGATGGTACGTTGCCCGAGCGCGCCTTAGCGCCCCTTAAGGCGCGCCTAAAGGCGAGTGCACCGGCTACTTGGATGAAGTGCTCGGCTTGGTGCTCGACTTGCTGCTCGAAGAGGTCTTGCCGGACGACGTGCTGCCACCCGAGGCGCTCGCTTTCATCATCGCGTCGAACTCGGCGCGGCTCACCTTGCCATCGTGGTTCGTGTCGGCCTTGTCGAAATCGTACTTGCTGCTCGCGCTCGCGCCCGACGAGGCGCTCTTGTTCTTGGCGTCGCCGCCGGCATACGCCGCGCCGCTGGCAAGGGCAAGAATCGACACGCCGAGCAACAAGGGTTTGATCGCTTTCATGTAAGTCTCCGTGGCTGGGCTGGAGCCTCCGGCTTGCTACGTGAGGCTCTAGCATCGAGCGTGCCATGGCGCCTCCGGCGCTAGAATCTTAAGTTTTCCTTAATGCACGTCGCCGCACAGTGACGCCGGTTTGAGCGCGAAGGCATGAGAGTCCTCCTCATCGAAGACGATCCCATGATCGGGCGCGCCGTGGTCGCCGGGCTGCAGGACGCCGGCTACACGGTGGACTGGGTGCGCGACGGCGCCGAGGCCGAGCTCGCCCTGGGGCACCGCGTCTATGACCTCGCGCTCCTCGATCTGGGCCTGCCGCGGCGCGACGGCGTCGACCTCCTGAAAGGGCTGCGCCGCGACGGCAGCGAGCTTCCGATCGTCATCATCACCGCCCGCGACGCGCTCGCCGACCGCGTGGCGGGTCTCGACCAGGGCGCCGACGACTACCTGGTGAAGCCCTTCGATCTCGACGAGCTTCTCGCGCGGGCACGCGCGGTCATGCGACGCAAGTCCGGCCGCTCGACGCCCGACATGGCGTGCGGCGCGCTCAGCGTGGACCCGGTCCGGCGCGAGGTGACCTTCCGCGGCGCGCCGGTCGAGCTCTCGGCGCGCGAGTTCGCCGTGCTCGAGGCGCTGATGAAGGAGCCCGGCGCGGTGGTGTCGCGCGAGAAGCTGGAGGACGCCGTGTACGGCTGGGGCGAGGAGGTCGGCAGCAACAGTATCGAGGTGCACCTGCATCACCTCAGGCGCAAGCTCGAGCCCGAGCTCATCCGCAACGTGCGCGGAGTCGGCTACCGCATCGTGGCGCTGCCGTGAGATCGATCCGCGCCAACCTCGTGCTTTGGGTCGTGGGCACGCTTGGCCTGGGCACGGTGGTGGTGCTGGGCGCCACCTATGCGCTGACCCGCAACCAGGTGGGGCGGCTCTTCGACGAGGAGCTCAAGCAGGTCGCGCACGCCGTGCACCTGCGCGAGGACTGGACCCAGACGCGCAGGCTGCGCATCGCGCGGCCGGGCTTCGAGCTCTCGGTTCGCGCCTATGACCAGACTGGACGCGTCTACTTCGAGACGGCGATGCCGTCGCTGCCTCCGGACCTGCCGCAGAGCTTCAAGGAGGGCTTGGCGTCCGCCCCGACCGGCGAAGGGCCGTGGCGGGTCTATACGCACGTCACCGACGAAGGAACGGTCCAGGTCGGCCAGGCGGTCGCGGCCCGCGATGCGCTGGCGCGCGAGCTCTCGCTCAGCGTGCTGATGCCGATGCTTCTGCTCATCCCCGTGCTCGGCGTCGTCGTCGCGTGGGCCTTGACCCGGGGCCTGGCGCCGCTGCACGTCACCTCGCGGCGCGTGAGCGACCGCGACGCCGCGCGGCTCGATCCGCTGCCCACCGACAACGTGCCGCGCGAGCTCCTGCCGCTGGTGCATCAGATCAACGCGCTGCTCGCGCGGCTCGAAGGCGCCTTCGACGCGCAGCGGCGCTTTCTCGCGGACGCGGCGCACGAGCTGCGCTCGCCCGTGGCGGCGCTCGCCCTCCAGGTGCAGCTCGCCGAGCGGGCGCAGAGCCCCGCGATGCGCTCGGGCGCGCTGCACGAGCTCGCGCGCGGCGTCGAGCGCGCGCGCCGGCTGGTGCAGCAGCTCATGGATTTCGCGCGGCTCGACGCCGCGGTGCCGCTGCAGGCCTTCGCCGCCGTGAACCTCGCGGCGCTGTCGCGCGAGGTGGTGGCCGGCTATGCGGCGCGCGCGGAGAACCAGGACGTGGACCTCGGCGTCGACGCGCCCGGCGTGGTGCAGGCTTTCGGCGCCGAGCCGGAGCTGCGCTCGCTCATCGAGAACCTGGTCGACAACGCGCTGCGCTACGCGCCCTCGGGCAGCCCGGTGACGGTGGCGGTGCGCCAGGCCGACGGGATGGTGGAGCTGCGCATAGTCGATGCCGGCTGTGGCGTTCCGGCGGGCGAGCGCGAGCGCGTGTTCGAGCGCTTCCACCGCGTCGCGGGCGATGCGACGCGCGGCACCGGCCTCGGCCTCGCGATCGTCAAGGCGATCGTCGAGCGCCATCACGGCAGCATTTCGCTTGCCGACGCCGATCCGGGCGCCGCACTGCCGGGCCTCGCGGTCTCGATCCGGCTTCCGGCGTGGCGCGGGCACGTGCGTCCCGCCGAGGCGCACGACGCCGCGCGCCCGAGCGCGGCACGCTCCAGCGTCTCCTAGTCTCCTAGTTGGTTGCCGGCTTTTTGGTCTGGCGCGCGCGCCATTCCCAAGGCGGGACCGGCTCCTGGCCGCGCCACAATCCCACCTTCTGCAGCCGCGCGTTGGTCTCCGCCTCGTAGAGCGGGGAGCCGAACGGCACATACCTGAGATGCACCCAGGCCATGCCGCGGCGCACCTGCTCCGTGTTGGCATCGACCTCGCCGCAGCGCACGCTTGCGAGAATGCGTCCGTCGTCGTCCTTGCCGCGCTCGACGACGGAGGCCGCCTTGCCGCGGCAGATCTGCGCGAGCGAGCGCCGCGCGCTCTTGCCGTAGGGCTGGCCGAGCTCGGGCGCATCGATGCCGTCCAGCCGCACGCGGACGTTGCCGCCGTCCACGCGCACGGTGAGGGTGTCGCCGTCGGAGACGCCGACCACCTGGCCATTCAGATCGGCGAGCGCGGCCTGCGAGATGCCGGCGCACAGCGCCATGACGAGGATCCGGTTACACACCATGCCGTTCCGGTCTTTTGTGTGGACTGATCAGCTTACCGCAGAGCAGGCCGGGCACAGAGCGGTTAAGTCTCGCTTAAGTCGGGGCCCCGCATGATCTCCCTGCGGCCGCACCGGCGGACAGCGGTGGCTCATCCTCTAGGGCTGGGGACTCCACGCTTGACAGCGCCGCGAGATGCCGGCGCGGCCGCCTTCCGAACAACAAGCAGCGTCCCGTGACTTTGTTCCGGCGCGTTACGCACGGTCTTAATTAAGCCTTAAGTCTTGGGCACGGATCATTGGCGTCACATCGCCGCCAAAAGGCAACCTGGGAGAGCCCGCCAATGAGCCGTTCCGCTAGAAAAACCTGCTTCGCCCTCGCCGCAGCTTCTCTTCTCGCCGCAGCCTGCGCTACGCAGACGCCGCCCGCCGACACCAGCGCCGCGCCGGCTTCGGCTTCCGCCACGCCGGCAGCTCGCACAGGGTCGGCCGCGACCAACCAGCCCGGCCAGCGTGCGGGTTCGCAGGCAGGCGCGCAACCTACGTATTCGAAAGGCATACCCGACAAGCGCTCGGTGTACTACGATTTCGACCGCTCCGACGTCAAGCCCGAGTTCCGCCCGGCGATCGAATCGCACGCGCGCTACCTGCGCGACCACGCCGACGCACGCGTGACGATCGAGGGCAACGGCGACGAGCGCGGCAGCCGCGAATACAACCTCGCCCTCGGCCAGAAGCGCGCCGAGTCCGTGCGGCAGATGATGCGGCTGTCGGGCGCCACCGACAATCAGATGGAGGCGGTGAGCTTCGGCGAGGAAAAGCCCAAAGCGGTCGGGCACGACGAAGCTTCCTGGGCCGAGAACCGGCGCAGCGATGTCGTCTACCAACGCGGCCAGTAGCCGAACCTTGTAGAAAACTTAAGGCGCCAGCGCCTGGCGCCGGCCCCGTTCGACGTCGATGCCCCAGAGGAGCGCGAGACCGACGACGAAATAGAATCCCGTGGCGAAGATCGCCAGGCGGTGGTTGCCGGCGAAAAGCCACGTCACCGCGCCGTAGGTGAGCGGACCGAAAATACTTGCTGCCTTGACTGCGAGGCCCCACAGCCCGAAGAACTCCGCGAGGCGCGCGGGCGGGGCGAGGTAGCCGACGATGGCGCGGCCCGCGGCCTGCGAAGATCCCATGCACAATCCGGCGAGGTTCGCCGCGATCCAGAAGCCGAAAACCGTCTGGGTCGTTCCCGCGAGGACTACCATCGCGATCCATCCCACGAGCGTGATGGCGACGGCGCGCACGTGGCCGATCGCGTCCTGCACGTAACCGAAGCCGAACGCGCCGAGCGCCGCGGTCACGTTGACCACGAGGATCAGCGTGATGGTCTGCTGCATGCTGAACTTCATCACCTGCTCGGCATAGATCGCCGCGAGCGAAACCACCGCGGTGATGCCCGCCTGGTAGAACACGATGCAGAGCAGGAACCGGCGCAGATCGCGGTAGCGCTGGGATTCCATCAGCGTGCTCGTCACGCGCTCCCAGGGATTGGCGAAAGAAGCCTGGGGCTCGGCCCGCTCTCGCAGGAACACGAACGTGGGTACCGCGGCCACAGCGAAGAAGGCGGCAGTGATGACCATCGTGACCGGGACCGTGCGGCTCGCCTCCTGGCCTGAAGAGGTCAGATAGAAGAGGCAGATGCCGAGCGCGACCAGGCCGCCGAGATAGCCGAAGGCCCAGCCCCAGCCGGAGACGCGGCCCATCGCGCGCGAGTCGGCGAGCTCGGGCAGAAACGCCGCGATCAGGTTCTCGCCGGTGCCGAAGAAGTAGTTCGACAATGCGACCAGCACCAGCGCGAACGCCGCCTCGCCGGGGGAGACGAAAGCGAGCAGCGCCGTGAACACGACGCAGCCGACGGTGCTCCCGAAGAGCAGCTTCTTTTTTGCCGCGTGGGCGTCGGCCCAGGCGCCGACGAGCGGCCCGGTGGCGAGGATCAGCGCGTAAGAAATTGAAAGGGCCGCGGTCCAGGCGAAGGTGGCCCACGGCTTTCCCGCGGCCACCACGCCGACGAAATACGCGCCGAACACGGCCGTGATGACGACCGTGGTGTAGCCCGAGTTCGCGAAGTCGTACATGCTCCACGCCCAGACCTCACGAATTCGCACATCGGCGGCCAGGGCGCGGGGCACGCGCCGCAGGGTAGCTTAATGTGCGTCATCACGTCGCGCCGGCGCGGGCATTTGGCACGGTGGGTTTTGCCCTTTCCGGTATAGTTTCACTCGATGCAACAAGCAGTTAAGACCGGTGTAACTGACGCCAGGCTGACCCTCGCGGATGTGCTCGACTGGCTGGTCGAGGACCGGATGGCCGCGCGCGAAGCGGCCGACGCGCTGAAGACGGAGCGCCGCTACCACCGCGGCAACGTGCACCCGCTTTGCGTGGTCGCCGAGCAGAAATGGAAAAAGGGCGCCACGCTCCTGACGCTCGACGCTCTCTCGGAGTGGCTCGCCAAGCGCCTGGGCATGGAATACCTGCACATCGATCCGCTCAAGATCGACTTCAGCGCCGTGACCGAGATCATGTCCTCGGCCTACGCCTCGCGCTTTCGCATCCTGCCGGTGGGGGTGAGCGTGAAGGAGGCGGTGATCGCGACCGCCGAGCCGAATGTGCGCGACTGGGAGCCCGAGCTCGCACGCATCATCAAGCGCGAGATCAAGCGCGTGATCGCGAACCCGGTCGACATCGAGCGCTACCAGATCGAGTTCTACAATCTGGCGAAATCGATCAAGGGCGCGAGCAAGAATGCGGCCGCTTCCGGGTTGTCGAACTTCGAGCAGCTCGTCGAGCTGGGCAAGTCCGACAAGCTCGACGCCAACGACGCGCACGTGGTGCGCGTGGTCGACTGGCTCTGGCAGTACGCGTTCGAGCAGCGCGCGAGCGACATCCACGTCGAGCCGCGGCGCGAGCACGGCATCGTGCGCTTCCGCATCGACGGCGTGCTGCACCAGGTCTACCAGATCCCCGCCGCGGTGCTCGCCGCGATGACCAGCCGCATCAAGATCCTCGCGCGCATGGACGTGGTCGAGAAACGCCGGCCGCAGGACGGCCGCATCAAGACGCGCACGCCGGAGTCGGGCGACATCGAGCTGCGCATTTCGAGCCTGCCGACCGCCTTCGGCGAGAAGCTGGTGATGCGCATCTTCGATCCCGAGGTGCTGGTGCGCGACTTCCGCGAGCTCGGGTTCTCGGAGGAGGACCAGCGGCGCTGGAACGAAATGACCGGCCGCTCGAACGGCATCGTGCTGGTGACTGGCCCCACCGGCTCGGGCAAGACCACCACGCTCTATTCGACCCTCAAGGCGCTCGCCACGCCGGAAGTGAACGTGTGCACCATCGAGGACCCGATCGAGATGGTCGAGCCCGCGTTCAACCAGATGCAGGTGCAGGCGCAGATCGATCTCGGCTTCGCCGAGGGCGTGCGCGCGCTCATGCGCCAGGACCCCGACATCATCATGGTGGGGGAGATCCGCGATCTGGAGACCGCCGAGATGGCGATCCAGTCGGCGCTCACCGGGCACCTCGTGCTCTCCACCCTGCACACCAACGACGCGCCGAGCGCGGTCACGCGGCTGCTCGAGCTCGGCGTGCCGCCGTATCTCCTCAACGCCACCCTGAACGGCGTCATGGCGCAGCGCCTGGTGCGCACGCTCTGCCCGCACTGCAAGCAGAAAGTGGAGTTCAAGCGCGCCGAGGACCACGCCGGCTGGGACGCGCTGGTCGCGCCGTGGAAATCGAACCGGCCGGATAAGGTGTACAAGCCGGTCGGCTGCCTAGACTGCCGCATGACCGGCTACATGGGACGCGTCGGGATCTACGAGACGCTCATCTTTTCCTCCGCCATCAAGACGCTGGTCGGCGAAAAGGCCGACCTCGCTGTGCTGCGCGAGCAGGCCTTCAAGGAAGGCATGAAGCCCCTGCGCATCAGCGGCGCGATGAAGGTCGGCTCCGGCCTCACCACGGTGGAGGAAATCCTGAAGGTCGCGCCCCCGGTGCGCGACACGGCGGCGCGCTAGCGAGCGGTGGACGTACTGTTCCTCGTGGTGTTTGCGTGCGGCGTGGTGTATCTCGCGATGCATCTGCGCTCGCGGCGGGCGGCGAGGGCGCTGGCCGAGGTGAGGAGAAGCGAGCGGCGCTTCCGCGATCTCACCGAGCTCTCGGCCGACTGGTTCTGGGAGACCGACGCCTCGCAGCGCATCACCTGGATCTCCGGCGGCACGCCGGTCGCCACCTTCTTCGGCGGCATTCCCACCTACGGCAAGCGCTTCTGGGAGATCCCGGGTGTGCAGGTCGAGAGCCGTGTGCTTGACGCGCTGCACGAAGGCATGGAGGAGCGCCGGCCGTTCTTCGACCTCGAGATGATGCGGGTCGACGAGCGCGGCGCGCGCCAGATCCACATCATCTCGGGCCAGAGCCGCAAGGACGCCGAAGGGCGCTTCCTCGGCTACCGCGGCGTGGGGCGCGACGTGACCGAGCAGCGGCGCGCCGAGCGCGCGCTGGCCGAGGCGAAGGAGCGCCTGGAGCTCGCGGTGGGCGCCGCCAACCTCGCCGAATGGGATTACGACCTCGAGTCGAACGCGATCTACCTCGGCTCCGGGTGGGCCGGCCTGCTCGGCCGCCGCCCGATCGCCGGGGTGATGAGCGGCGCCGACGTGAACGGGCTGGTCCACCCCGACGACCGGCCAGCGGTGCGCAGCGAGCTCGTCGCCGGCCTGAAGGGGGAGAAGAGCATCTGCCAGGTCGACTGCCGCGTGCGCACCGAGGACGGCGGCTGGCGCTGGGTGCGCGCGAAGGGCCGGGTGACCGAGCGCAACGACCTGGGGCGGGCCACGCGCGCCTCGGGCACGGTGAGCGACATCGAGGACCACAAGCGCGCCGAGGAGGCGCTCGCCGAACGCGAGCAGCGCTTCCGCGACATGGCGGAGGCCTCCGGCGAGTACCTGTGGGAGGCCGACGCTTCGTGGTGCTACACCTTCCTCTCGGAGCGGGTCGAGGCGGTCCTCGGCTACCGTCCGCAGGACCTCCTCGGGCGCGGGGCGCAGGAGATCATGCCGCTCGGCGAGGAGCGCGCGGTGCAGGCGTGGCTCGCGGAGCACGCGCCCGCGGGCCGCGCCTTCCGCGAGCTCGTGCACCGCGTCGTTACCCGCGCCCACGGCGTGATCTGGCAGGCGGTGAGCGCCGTGCCGGTGCGCGACGCCACGGGCGCGTTCGCCGGCTACCGCGGCACCGCGGCGGACATCACGCCGCGCCGCCAGGCCGAGGCGCGCGCCGAATACCTCGCGACACGCGACGCGCTCACCGGACTGCCCAACCGCGTGCTGCTCGCCGACCGCGGCGCGCAGGCGATCCTGCAGGCGGCGCGCGGCCGCACGCAACTCGCGCTCCTCCTGATCGACATCGACCGCTTCAAGCTGGTGAACGAGTCGCTCGGCCACCAGGCCGGCGATACGCTGCTGCGCGAGGTCGGCGCGCGCCTGGAAAGCCTGATGCCCTCGGACACGCTGGCACGCCTGGGCGGCGACGATTTCGTCCTGCTGCACGCTGTGCGCAACGTCGAGGAGGCCGCGGGCCTTGCCCAGCGCATCCTCGGCGTGCTGGCGCGGCCGTTCAGCGTCGAAGGGCGCACGCTCAACGTCGGCGCCTCCATCGGCATCAGCGTCTACCCGAGCGATGCGCGCGACTTCGCCGAGCTGCTGCGCAACGCCGACACGGCCAAGTACCACGCGAAGGAGACCGGCCGAGGCACGTGGCGCATGTACGAGCCGGCGCTGCACGCGCGCTCCGTGGAGCGCCTGCGCCTGGAGAACGAGCTCCACGGCGCGCTAGCGAGGAGCGAGCTCGTGCTGCACTGGCAGCCGGTGGTGCGTGGCCGGCGCCTGGTGGTCGGCGCCGAGGCGCTGGTGCGCTGGCACCACCCGGACCGAGGCCTGCTCCTGCCCGACGAGTTCGTGCCGCTCGCCGAGGAATGCGGCCTGATCCGCCCGATCGGCGAATGGACCTTCGAGCGCGCGCTGTCGCAGGCGGGCGCCTGGCAGCGCGCGCATCCCGGGCGCTGCTGGATCGCGGTCAACGTGTCCGCGCCCGAGCTCGCCCAGAACGATGCCTATCTCGAGAGGGTCAAAGCCGCGCTGCGCGCCAACGCGGTTGAGCCGTCCTCGCTCGAGCTGGAGGTGACCGAGCGCGTGCTCATGTCGAGCCTCGAGGAAAACATCGAGACGCTGCGCCGCCTCGGCGAGCTCGGCGTGCGCATCTCGATCGACGACTTCGGTACCGGCTACTCGAGCCTCGCCTACCTGCGTCAGCTTCCGGTGCACAAGCTGAAGATCGACCGCTCCTTCCTGCGCTCGATCGACACCCACGCCGCGGACGAGGCGATCGTGCGGGCGATCGCGGTGCTAGCGAAAACCCTGGGCGTCGCGGTGGCGGCCGAGGGCATCGAGAACGAGGCCCAGCTCTCGCGCTTGCTCGCGCTCGGCTGCGACGAGTGGCAGGGCCACTACTTCAGCCCGCCGCTCGATGCCTCCGGTTTCGAGAAGCTGCTCGCCGCCGAGTCTTCCGCCAAGGCCGCGGGTTAGTCACCCCCGCCGGATCACTTCAGGACCAGGGCGGAGAGCGCCCAGGAGATCAGGCTGAAGATGATCGCGCCGAACACGCCCGACCAGAATCCGGCGACGTGGAAGCCGGACACGAACGAGCCGACCGCCCAGAAGAGCAGCCCGTTGATCACGAAGATGAAAAGCCCTAGCGTGAGCACCGTGACCGGGAGCGTGAGGAGCACGAGCACCGGCCGCACCAACGCGTTTACCAGGCCGAGCACCAGGGCGGCGGCGAGCGCCGCTCCGGCGCTGTCCATGCTCACGGAGGGCATGAGGTAGGCGACCGCAGCGAGGGCGGCGGCGTTGATCAGCCAGACGACAAGGATCCGGAGCATCCGCTACGATCGCACAGGGACGTTACACGGGATACCGAAATGACCGATCTGGAGCGCGCAACCGCCGACCTGGTGATCGCCAACCGCATCCTGGCTCACGAAGGCATCGTCGATGCCTATGGCCACGTCAGCGTGCGCCATCCGCGCGACCCGACGCGCTATCTCCTCGCGCGCTCGCTCAGCCCGGAGATGGTGCAGCGGGCCGACATCATGGAGTTCGACCTCGCGGGCACGCCGGCGGGCGGCGACTCGCGCCAGCCCTACCTCGAGCGCTTTATCCACGGCGCCGTATACGAGGCCCGGCCGGAAGTGCTCGCGGTGGTGCACGCGCACGCCGAGGACGTGCTGCCTTTCGGCATCACCTCCACGCCGCTTCGCCCGGTGATCCATTCGGGCAGCTTCATGGGCGCGCAGGTGCCGGTCTGGGACATCCGCGACCGGTTCGGTGACACCAATCTCCTGGTCACCAACATGCCGCAGGGGCGCGACCTCGCCACGTGCCTCGCCGGCAACAACGTTGCGCTGATGCGCGGCCACGGCTTCGTCGCCGCGGCGCGCTCGCTGATCGAGGTCGTGCGCATGTCGGTCTACGTGCCGCGCAACGCGCGCGTGCAGATGGCGGCGATGCAGCTCGGCGACGTGAAGCCGCTCTCACGCGGCGAGATCGACGCGCGCAACGCGGGCTACAAGCCGCACTCGCCCGAGACCTGGCGCGCCTGGGAGTACTGGGCCACCCGCGCGGGCTGCAGCGAGCTGCTGCAGAAAAGATAGCCCCCCGGATTCCTACCGGCAGCCGATCTCGCCGCCTTCGGCGAAGTAGGTCGTGCCTTCGGCGCAGCGCAGCGGCTGCGCTGGCGGCCGGGCGCGGCAGGCGTAGCGCGGGCCCTTCACCGAGTCCTCGACCAGGGTCCAGCCGGCCGGGCAGCGCGGCGTGGCGCTCGCGCGGCCCACCGCTCCGACGCTGAGCGAGGCCTCCTTGAGGCCGATACAGGCTTCCGTGCCCGTGCCGGTCACCCGAACGCGGTAGGTCCCCGGCCGCTTGTATTCGTAGCGCGCGGTCTTGGTCCGGCTGTCGCCGAGGTTCCAGGCGATCGGGATTTGGCCGCCGTCGCCGGTGTCGATGATCGCGCCGCAGGTGAGATCCATGAGCGACGGCCGCTCGATCGTGACCGAGATCACCACGTCGCTGCCCTTGCCGGAGAGCACCTGCACCGACACGCTGTCGAGGCGCGGCGCCGCGGCTCCCGCGCCGGCCCAGGCGAGGAGGGCGAGCCCCACCGCCGGGCGCCGCATCAGCGGCCTCTCGGCTTGCGCAGGGTCGGATTCAACCGGTCGATATCGGCCTGCACCTGGTCGCGGCTGCGCTCGTAGATCACCTCGCGGCCCATCACCTTGCCGGCGTAGGCGAGGCCGTTCCGCGTGGGCGTGAGGGTGCACCTCACGTTGTGCACGCCTTCGCCGATCACCACCTCGATCACGTCGGCGCGCTTGTTAAGGATCACGACCTCGATCAGCTGTCCGGTCTCGGTGCGCAGCTTGATTTTCTCGTTCGTCATTTCAGATCCTGGTTGAACCGCAGGCGGTTGCCGAAGGGATCGGTGAGCTGCAGGACGTCCATGCCCGCGCAGTGTAGCCGCGGCTGGACAGGCGAACAAACCGGCGCGACGCCGGTGGAGGCTAGCGATCGAACTTCGCGATGGCCACGATGATGCCCACCGCAAGCAGGATCAGTACGACCGCGGCCGTGAACGAGACCGAAGCGAGCAGGAAGAGCGGCAGCACGAGGAACAGCGCCGCGAGCACCCAAGGAACGTTCTGCGGCAGTTGGCCGAAGTCGAAGTCGCGCTTGCTGCGGCGGCCGAGCGCCTCCGCGAGCGCGCGTCCCTCGAGCCAGGAG
>DASYPG010000486.1:0-2978 GCA_036006885.1 Burkholderiales bacterium
CCTCATCGAGAACGCACGGCTCAGCGGCGAGATCCTGTTCGAGGGCAAGAGCGTGCTGTCGATGCGGCCGCAGGAGCTGCACCAGCTGCGCGGCCGCGACATCGCGGTGATCTTCCAGGAGCCGATGACCGCCCTCAACCCGATCTACACCGTCGGCGACCAGGTCGTCGAGTCGCTCGTGCTGCACACCGGGCTCTCGGGCGCCGCAGCCTGGAACGAAGCGGTCGCGGCCATGCGCCGTGTAGGCATCGACGAGCCGGAGCGGCGCGCGCACAGCTACCCGCACCAGCTCTCCGGCGGCCAGCGCCAGCGCGCAATGATCGCGATGGCGCTCGCCTGCAATCCGAAGCTCCTGATCGCCGACGAGCCGACCACCGCGCTCGACGTGACCATCCGCATCCAGATCCTCGAGCTGCTGGAGCGGCTGCGCGCCGAGGCCGGGCTCGCGCTGCTGCTCATCACCCATGACCTCAACCTCGTGCGCCGCTTCGCCGATCGCGTCGCGGTGATGGAGAAAGGCGTCCTGGTGGAGCAGGGGCCGACCGCGCAGGTGATCGGGCGCCCGCAGCATCCCTACACGCAGAAGCTGGTCAACAGCCGTCCCGCGCGTAGTGTAGGAGAACCCTCGGTCGGCGATGTAGTCACTGTCAATCAAGTTCACGTGCATTACCCGACGCGCCTTCCCGGAATCCGCGGCTGGTTCAAGAGCGGCCGCTTCACCGCGGTCGAGTCGGTCGATTTCGCGCTCGCGCCCGGCGAGACGCTGGGCATCATCGGCGAGTCGGGCTCCGGCAAGACCACGCTCGCTCTTGCCGTGCTCGGCCTCATGGCGGCCCAGGGCGAGATTCGTATTGGAGGAAAGAGCTGGGTCGAGCGTGCTCAGCGCCGCGGCATGCGAAAAGAGATCCAGGTCGTGTTTCAGGACCCGCTGTCGTCGCTTTCTCCCCGGCTAACCGTGGAGCAGATCGTCGGCGAAGGGCTCGAGATCCACGAGCCGGAGCTCGACCGCGCCGCTCGCCGCGGCCGCATCCTGAAGGCGCTGTATGACGTCGGGCTGACCGAAGGCGGGCAAGCCGAATCGCTGCTCGGGCGCTACCCGCACGAGTTCTCCGGCGGCCAGCGCCAGCGCATCGCGATCGCGCGGGCGCTGATCGTGCAGCCCAAGGTCGTGGTGCTCGACGAGCCGACCAGCGCGCTCGACGTGACGATCCAGAAGCAGGTACTCGAGCTTCTGTCTTCACTTCAGAAGAAATACGGACTGAGCTACATCCTGGTGACGCACGACATCGAGGTAGTGCGCGCGATGGCGCACCGCGTGATGGTGATGAAAGACAGCCGCATCGTCGAAAGTGGGCCGCTGGAGGAGGTGCTGCGCTCCTCGAGGTCCGAGTACACGCGCCGGCTGGTGGCGGCGGGGTCTGCCTAGAAGCTCAGTCTAGAATTCAATTCAACAAAGAAAGCTAACGCTCTGCTTTCTTGTAGGTTTTGGCCTTTGCGGTCTTGGTGCGCTTCTTCTTGACCGGCGCCCGCACCTCGACCGCCACCTTGACCCCGGGCGAGAACCGCATCCCGCTGTTCCAGCGCTTCATGTCCTCGAGCGCGACGCCGTAGCGCTTCGAGATCGAGGTCAGCGTCTCGCCCGGCTTCACGGTGTGGTAGATGCGGCGCGTCAGGATCGGAATCGGCGGCGCGTACATCAGCGGCAGCCGGCGCGTCTCGACCGCCGCCGGGCTCGAGGGCACCACGAGGAGATTCGGCACCGTGCGCGTGCGCGGCGCGATGCCGTTCACTTCCTTCAGCTGGCCGAGCGACATGCCGGCCTTCTTCGCGATCGACTCGAAGGTCTCGCCCTTCTTCGGGTGATAGGTCTTCCACGACACCAGCCCCGCGGCGTCGTATTTTTCGAGGTTGTCGTGGAACAGGTCGACCTTGTCGGCCGGCAGCACGATCCGCGGGGTGACCGAAGCGCGGATGATCGGCCGGCTGAAGCCGGGGTTGAGCGCGATGAACTCCTCGACCGGCATCTCGGCGAGCTTCGCGGCGAGCCGCACGTCGATGTCGCGCAGCTTGGTGACGGTGGTGAAGTAGGGCTGGTTCGGAATCGGGTCGAGCGTGATGCCCAGCGGTCCGGGGTTGGCGATGATGTTCTTCAGCGCCTGCAGCTTCGGCACGTACTGCCGGGTCTCCGGCGGCATCTTCAGGCTGGCGTAGTCGGTGGGCTTGCCGCTCTTGCGGTTTTGCGCGATGGCGCGCCCCACCGAGCCTTCGCCCCAGTTGTAGGAGGCGAGGGCGAGATGCCAGTCGCCGTGCATTTCGTAGAGGAAGGTGAGGTAGTCGAGCGCCGCTTTGGTGGACTCGACGATGTCGCGCCGGCCGTCGTACCACCAGTTCTGCTGCAGCTCGAAGCGCCGCCCGGTGCCGGGAATGAACTGCCACAGGCCGGAAGCGTGGGCCCGCGAGTACGCCATCGGGTAAGGCGCTCTCCACCATGGGCAGCAGCGCTAGCTCGGTGGGAAGGTTGCGTTTCTCGAGCTCCTCGACGATGTGGTAGAGGTAGATGCGGCTGCGGTCGAACATGCGCTGGAGATACTCGGGGCGCGCGGCGTAGTAGGCCGTCTGCTTGCGTACCAGGTCGCTGTCGAGGTCGGGCATGGCGAAGCCCTGGCGCACGCGCTGCCAGAGATCGTCGGCCTGCGCGGTGCGATCGACCTTGCGCACGCCGCGCAGCGGCTCGGCAATCTCCTGGCGCTCGCCTTGAAACGGCGGCAGCTTCGCCGTGTCGAGCACGCCGCTGCCGGCGGGTGGCTGCGCTGGCGCGGGCGGAGCGAGCTGAGGCGGAGCGGGCTGGGGGGTGGCGGCTTGAGGCTTGACGGCGGGTGCAGGCGCGGCAACGCTGTCCTGCGGCTGCGGTTCAGGCGGTGCGGGCGGCGCGCTGGTGCAAGCCTGCACCAGGACGGCTGCGGCTACCGCGAGGAGAC
>DASYPG010000487.1:0-2940 GCA_036006885.1 Burkholderiales bacterium
GCGCGCCGCGCGCGTGGCCTTCGTGACCGGCGACACCCTGACCTCGGCGCTGCGCGACTTCGCCGCCGCCAGCGGCCGCCCCGTGATCGAGAAGCCGTTCCTCCCGGTCGACGTGCGCCGCGTCGTCGCCGAGCTCGCTACCCAGGCTGCGGCGTGACGGGACGAAGGAGGGACGAAGTACAATGTCGCCAACAAGATCGAGCGCTTCGAAGGCACCAGCCGCTGACATGCCGCGGCGGCCGCCACCACAGATCAAGACGCGTGCGTTCCTCGCCAATCTGCCGATCTTCTCGGAGATGGGTGCGACGGAGCTCGACCGCATCGCGGCCGGCACGGTGCCGCTTTACTTCGACAAGGGCCAGTCGATCGTGCAGTGCGGCGACCCGTGCACCGGCTTCCACCTCGTGGTGTACGGGCAGGTGAAGCTCGCCTTCACCTCGCCGCAGGGCGTGGAGAAGGTGGTGGAGATCATCCGCCCCGGCCAGAGCTTCGGCGAGGCGCTGATGTTTCTCGACAAGCCGTACGTCGTGTTCGCGCAGGCGCTCGCCGATTCGATGTTGCTGCACGTCACCAAGCAGGCGGTGTTCGAGGAGCTCGGGCCCAACCCGTTCGCGCGGCGCATGATCGCGGGCCTCGCGCGCCGGCTGCACGGGCTGGAGACTGGCTGCTCGAGCGCATCGAGCGCGCGCGCGGCGCTGGCTTCGAGAACCGCCAGGTCGTGTTCTTCACCATCATCCTGCCGCTCGCGCTCGCCGCGTTCTGGCTCGTGCGGGGCCTTTCATCGCGATGACGATATTTCATAAGATCGCAACTACGAGCAGCAGAATCACCAGGGCCACTGCCGTGGCGAGACCCGCGATCGCGAGTTGAATGGGCGAGAACCGCGCGATACCGGCCTGGTCCTCGGTACGCTTTTCGTTTGATTCGCCGTTCATGATCTCTCCTGGCTGTCGAGAAGCGCGAGCAGGCCCTTGAGCAGCGCAGTGGGCGACGGCGGGCAGCCGGGAATGTGCAGGTCGACCGGCACCACCGCCGAGACGCCGCCGACGCAGGCGCGGCTCGCCGCGAATACACCGCCATCGCGTCCGCAATCGCCCACCGCCACCACCCACTTCGGATCCGGCGTGGCGGCGTACGTGCGCTCGAGCGCCTCGCGCATGTTCGACGTCACGGGGCCGGTCACGAGCAGCACGTCGGCGTGGCGCGGCGAGGCGACGAATCGCAGCCCGAAACGCTCCAGGTCGTACACCACGTTGTTGAGCGCATGGATCTCGAGCTCGCAGCCGTTGCACGAGCCTGCATCTACCTCGCGGATGGCGAGCGAGCGACCCAGCCGCCTGCGCGAAGCGCGCTCCACCCTGGACGCGAGCTCGGCAAGCGCTGCGTCGTCCCTGGCGGGCGCGGGCTCGGTGAGCGGGCCGTGGACGAAGCTCTTGAAGAGCAATCTACGCATGCGCAGCCGCCCTAGAGATCATGGCCGGAATACGAGCAGTTGAAGGATTTGTTGCACAGCGGAAAATCGGCGACGATGTTGCCTTCGATCGCCGCCTCGAGCAGCGGCCATTGGAACCACGACGGGTCGCGCAGGTGGCAGCGATCGATCTTGCCGTCGGGACGGGTCCTGACCCACGCGAGGATGTCGCCGCGGAACCCTTCGACCAGGGCAAGTCCTTCCCCCGCCTGTTCTTTGCACCAGGGGATGCATACTTCACCCGGCGAAAGACGGTCGAGGATCTGCTCGATCAAGCCGACGCTCTGCTCCACCTCGCGGATGCGGATCCACAGGCGCGCATTCACGTCGCCTGCCTCCACGACCGGGACCTCGAACTGCAATTGGTCGTACGGCGCATAGCCCGGCGTGCGCCGCGCATCGAAGCTGCGCCCGGAAGCGCGCCCGACGTAGCCTCCGGCCGCGAACTGCCGTGCGAGCTCGCGCGACAGGATCCCGGTGCCGACCGTCCGGTCCTTCAGCGACGCGGTGTCCTCGTAGAGCTCGACGAGCTCGGGAAAGAGCCTGCGCACGTCCGCGAGGAGGGCAAGCAGCCGCTGTTCCCCGTCGTTCGGCAGATCGCACCGCATTCCGCCCGGGACGACGCAATCCATCATCAGACGGTGGCCGAAGCAGGCGTGCGCCACCCGCAGAACCTGCTCGCGCAGCAGGCCGCATTGCGCATGCATCATGGCAAAGGCCGCATCGTTGCACACGGCGCCGATGTCGCCGAAGTGGTTGGCGAGCCGCTCGAGCTCGGCCGCGAGCGCCCGCAGCCACGCCGCGCGCCGGGGCACCTCCACGCCGAGCGCCGCCTCGAGCGCCTGTGCGAACGCAAGCGCATAGGCGACCGTGCTGTCGCCCGACACGCGTCCAGCAAGTCGCGCCGCGCGCTCGATCGAGGCGCCAGCCATGAGGGCGTCGATCCCCTTGTGCGCGTAGCCCAGGCGCGCTTCCAGGCGCACCACGGTCTCGCCGTTCGCGGTGAAGCGGAAATGGCCGGGCTCGATGATGCCGGCGTGCACCGGTCCCACCGGGATCTGGTGCAGGCTCTCGCCTTCGGCCGGCAGGAAAGGGTACGCGCCGCGGTGATGCAGCCAAGGGCGCGTGTCGGGCGATCCCTCCGCTTCCAGGCCGACAAGGTCGCGGATCGCGCGCTCGAGGCGGATCGCCGGCGAATGCAGGCGCCCGACCGAGGGAAATCGATTCCCTTCACAAGCCAACGTAACTACCTCGCACGTGTGCGATTGCATCAGCGCCATGTGTGCGTATCCCGGCTCCGCCCACAGGCCGAGCAGGGACGCCTCGGCGGAGCGCAGCCGCACGCACGCCTGCTCCCAGGCTTCGCGGTCCACGGCCGAGCGCGTCCAGTTCATGTCATCCCAGCAGCCGCGCCACGTACTGGAACCAGGCGACGAAGGTCGGCGGCAGCCAGACGCCTGCCGTGAGCA
>DASYPG010000488.1:0-7990 GCA_036006885.1 Burkholderiales bacterium
GACGTGGCCGAGACGATGATGGGCCTGATCCTTTCGAACCGCTTCGTCACCGGCGAGGTGATCGTGATCGACGGCGGCTTCACGGCCTCGACCTGACATGCTGCCGGGCGTGGTGCCGTTTCCGCCGGAATTCGCGCAGCGCTACCGGGCGAAAGGCTACTGGCGGGACAAGTCGCTGGCGGAAGAATTTTCCGTCGTATTCGAGGAGTTCGAGGACCGGACCGCCCTGGTCGACGGCGAGCGCCGCTACACCTACCGGGAAATCGGCGAGCTCACCGACAACCTCGCGCTCAACCTGCTCGAGCTCGGCCTGAAGCCGCTCGATCGCGTGGTGCCGACGCTGCCGAACATCGCCGAATTCGTCCTGCTCTACTTCGCGCTGCAGAAGATCGGCGCCATTCCGATCGCCGCGCTCGCGAGCCACCGCTTCGCCGAGGTGAACCAGTTCGTGCAGCTCTCGGGGGCGAGCGCGTGCTTCTACCCGGAGCGCCAGGGCGAGTTCGCCTTCGAGCCGATGATCCGGCGGGTGCAAGCGCAGAACCCGCATCTAGAACACTGCGTTTCGCTCCCGCGTCTGCAGGACCTCATCCACTGCAAGACGCGCCTCGCGGCGACCGAGCTGAAAAAGATCCGGATCGACCCCGCCGATCCGTGCATCTTCCAGCTTTCGGGCGGCACCACCGGCATCCCGAAGCTCATCCCGCGCACGCACAACGACTACGCGTATAACTCCAGGACCGCCGCCCCGGTGTGCGCGGTCACCGCGGATTCGGTGCTGCTGCTGGTGCTTCCCATCGCGCACAACCTGCCGCTCGCCTGCCCCGGCGTGCAGGGCTACTTCTTCCAGGGCGGCAAGGTGGTCGTCTCGCCCACTACGCGCCCCGAGGCGATGTTCGAGCTCATCCAGAAACACCGGGTGACCCATATCAAGGTGGTGCCGGCGCTCCTGGTCCGCATGATCAACGATCCGTCGCTGCGGAGCTTCGATCTCTCTTCATTGAAGCTCATCCAGAGCGGCGGCCAGCGCATGCAGCCCGAGGTGAGGCTGCGCACGCACGAGCTGATCCCGGGCGCGTTCGTGCAGGAAAATTTCGGCATGTCCGAAGGGACGCTGTTCTTCGTCCGGCTCGACGACCCGCAGGAGGTGAAGCTCGAGACCTGCGGCCGGCCGATCTCGCCCGAGGACGAGGTGAAGCTGGTCGACGACGACGGCCGGGAGGTGGCCGACGGCGAGGTGGGCGAGCTTACCTGCCGCGGCCCATACACACTGCGCGGGTACTTCGGCGTGCCCGAATACAACGCGCGCCAGTTCACCCCGGAGGGCTTCTACCGCTCGGGCGACCTGATGCGCCGGCACCGGTCGGGAAACTACGTGGTCGAGGGACGAAAGAAGGACCTCATCAACCGCGGCGGCGAGAAGATCAGCGCCGAGGAGATCGAAAACCTTATCCTGATGCACCCGTGCGTGCAGAATGTCGCCTGCGTCCCGGTGAGCGATGCGGACCTCGGCGAGAGGATGTGCGCCTGCCTGATCCTGAAACCCGGGAAGCACCTGGCGCTCGCCGAGCTGGTGGAGTTCCTCAAGGACAAGGAGATCGCGAAATTCAAGCTGCCCGAGCGGCTCTACGTGTGCGAGGACTTCCCGGTGTCCGCGTTCGGCAAGGTGTCGAAGAAAACGCTCTCCGAGCTGGCTGAAAGAAATGCGCATCATTGACCTGCACTGCTATCCCGGCACCGCGGAATGGATCCGCTGCCAGGGTCCCTACGTCGAGGCGCTCGCGAAGTACTGGAAGCGCGAATGGGTGGCGCGCACCGAGGAAGAGGTCATCAAGGACTTCACCGACTACGGCATCGAGGCGGTGCTGGTCGCGCTCGATCTCGAGACCACGATCGAGACCCCGCCGGTGACCAACGAGTACGTCCACGCCATGTGGAAGCGCCATCCCCGGCGCATCATCCAGGCCTGGGGCGCGGTCGAGCCGGCGAAGGGCGAGCTCGCGCTGGCGCAGGCGAAGCGGGCGGCGACCGAGCTCGGCCTGATCGGGTTCCACTTCCACCCCATCATGCAGCACTTCGCAGTGAGCGACCGGCGCTACTACCCGCTGTTCGAGCTCATCAACGAGCTGAACGCGGCGGTCATGATCGACGTCGGCACCACCGGGATGGGCGCCGGCATGCCGGGCGGGCACGGGTCGCTCATCCGCCACGCCCATCCCAGCCACATCGACCAGCTCGCCGCCGACTTCCCGCAGATGAAGATCCTCATGGCGCACCCGGGCTGGCCGTGGGTCGATGAAACCACCGCCGTGGCGCTGCACAAGGGCAACGTCTACTGGGAGATGTCGGGCTGGGCGCCGAAACACTTCCCCGGCAACCTCAAGGTCGACATGCGCGGACGCCTCCAGGACAAGGTCATGTTCGGCAGCGACTACCCCAGCATGCCCTACTCGCGCATCCTCAAGGAGTGGCAGGAGCTCGGCTACTCCGACGAGGTGATGGAAAAGATCTTTCACAAAAACGCCGAAAGGACTTTGGGTCTTTGATGAGTCTCACCCTGAAACAATCCAACAGCATCATCGAGGCCGCGCTCGCCAAGGCCCGCGCCATGAACATCAAACCGCTCGCCGTGGTGGTGCTGGACGATAGCGGCAACGTGAAGGCCGCGCAACGCGAAGACGGCGCGAGCATGTTCCGCTTCGATGTCGCGCAGGGCAAGGCGTGGGCCGCTGTCGCCATGGGCGCCTCGAGCCGCGCGCTCGCCAAGCGCGCCAAGGACAATCCGAATTTCTTCATCACGCTCGCCGCGACCGCGCAGGGAAAGTTCCTGCCGCAGACCGGCGGCGTGCTGATTCGCGACGCCTCGGGCCAGATCGTCGGCGCCGCCGGGGCGAGCGGCGGCACGGGCGAGGAGGACGAGGCGGCGTGCGCCCACGGCATCGAGCAGGCCGGCCTCGTTCCCGACGCTACGGCCTAGCGCGACAAGCCGCGCAGCGTTAGCGCGACAACCCAAACGAGCTGACGTCGCCGCCGGAGAAGAAGGTGCCGATGATGTTTCCGCGCGTCACCGGCAGATCGACGCGCGAGGGGCGCGATTCCTCGCAGTAGACGGTGATCCGCGCCGGGCGCGGCCGGCGCAGGTGGTTGCGCGCGATGGCCTCGAGCGAAGTCTGAGCCGGCTCGTCGTCGGCGCCCTTGATGCGCAGCGCGATGCGCTCGCCGCCGCGGAAAAGCCGCGCCGTGGGCACGATCGGAATCGAGACCTCGTAGACCTTTCCCGGCTCGAGCGGCTCGCGCGCCTCGTGCGCAAGCACCGGGTCCCACGCGGGCGATCCCTCGCGAATTCGCCGCTGCGAAGCGCGCAACCAGCCGCGCGTGAGCTCGCGCTCCTTGCCGTCCGCATCGACCGCGAGCACCGTGGCGAAAAGGAGTGCCTCGGTATCGGTGGTGGAGAAATGCAGCGTCAACACCGCCGGGCCGAGGATCTCGGTGTGCTCCACGAGCGGCGGCGTCTGGAAGCGCGCCTCGCCATGCTCGAAAGGCGACTCGTTGAAGGAGACCGCGCCCGGCCCCGCCCAAGGCTCGTGCTCGGAGAGCGTGCCGTCGGCGTGCAGGTAGAAGCTCATCCAGCGTGCCTCGCGCGGCGGCCAGTCCTCGAGCGCCTTCCATTCCCCGGTGACCGGGATGAAGCAGCGCACCGGCGGCTCGTCCATCACGCCGGTGTCGTTGTCCTTGAGCCAGTGGTCGAACCAGCGCAGCGCCTCCTCGTGGTACTGGTACACCGGGCGGTCGAGGTACACCGGCGGGCCGATCACCATCTTCTTCGGGCCCTTCCACTGCTCCCAGGCGGTGAACGCGCCGGGAAGGTGCAGCCCGTAGATGCCCCAGCACCCGCCGAGATAAGCCGGGATCGTGGCGCGCTCGTCCTGCGCGCTGCGTTCGCGCCAGAACGGCCCGTCGAACGGTTGCAGCAGCACGTCGACGATCACTGCGTTGGTCCCGTTCTGCGGGCTCTGCAGCGCTTCGCGCAGCGGCGGCTGCGCCATGATTTCCTCGTCGCGCATCGCCGCCGCGATCGCCTGCCGGTACTTCTCCTCGCCGTGCGCCTCCTTGTAGAAGCTGCGGTACCTCGGGTTGTGCGCGCTGTTCCGCCAATGGGCGAGGAAGCCGGCAGCAAGAATTCCACCGTGGTACCAGCGGTGGCGGTAGTCGTCGCTGCCCGAGAACGGCGCGAACACCGCCTTGAGCGCGGGCGGCGCCGCGGCGGCGACGAGCTTCGCGATGCGGGCGAAGTACGACACGCCGAACATGCCGATGCGGCCGCTCGACCAGCTCTGCTCGGCGAGCCAGCCCACGAGGTGGCTGACGTCCTCGACCTCGAGCGGTCCGCCGAGCTGGTAGAAGCCCTCCGACTTGCCCGAGCCGCGCACGTTGAACACCGCGTGCACATAGCCGCGCCGGGCGAAGAACGCCGAGTCGCCGCTTTCCATGAAGCCGCGCATCGGCGTGAACCCGATCGGGCGCAGCGGCGGCGACTGCAGGTCCTTGTTGTAGGGATGCGCGCCGAGGAGGACCGGATAGCGCCCCGGCGACGCCGGCCGATAGACGTCGCCGTCGAGGAGCGTCCCGTCCGGCATGCGGACCTTGACGTCGCGCTCGACCAGCACTTCATGGACGCGCGGTGATGTCGCCCAGCGGCGGGTGTACATGGGAATCCCGGTCTCGGAAAATTGCGCGGTATGTTAATGCGGATATTGGATTTATGATTGAGACGATGCGCGACTACCCGCTGTCCAAGCTGTTCTATGACCTGCAATCGCCGGCCGCGGCGGCGGAATACCGCGCCGAGCGCGACAAGGTCCTGGATCGCTATGCAATCAGCCCGGAAGTGCGCAAGGCGCTGGCCGAAAACGACGTCCCGTTCCTCGCGCGGCGCACGAACGCCTACCTGCTGCGCTACTACTTCTTCGCCACCGGCATGAAGGACGAGGAGTTCATGCGGCGCCTGCGCCATGGCTAGCTTCGTCGGCGCTTTCGCCGCGAGCCACGGCCCGCTCCTCGTGCGCGAGTGGGAGGCGGTGCCGTCGGGCGAGAAATCGAGGCTCAAGAATGCCTTTGACGAGCTCGGGCGGCGGCTCAAGTCGGCCAACCCGGACGTGCTCATCGTGGTCTCGCCCGACCACTGGTCGAACTTCTTCCTCGACAACTATCCCGCGGTCTGCCTCGGGGTCGGCGCGGCGAACGAAGGACCGCCGGAGCCGTGGATGAAGGGCTTCGCCCACCGCGACATCCCCGGCCATCCGGCGCTCGCGCTGCACATCGCCGAGGAGGCGATGCGTGGCGGCTTCGAGCCGTCGGTGTCGCACCATCTCAAGCTCGACCATGGGGCCTGCATTCCCCTGTGGCGCATGGGCCTCGAGAAGCTGCCGAAGATCGTGCCGATGCTCCTGAACAGCATCGAGCCCCCGATGCCTTCGCTGCGTCGCTGCCTCGAGTGGGGGCGCCTCCTCGCCACTGCCATTGAGAATTACAAAGAAGACATCAGGGTGGCCGTTCTCGGCACCGGCGGCCTGTCGCACTCCATCGGCGAGCCGACGATGGGCGCCATCTACGAAGACTTCGATCACGAGACGATCCGCCTGTTCTCGTCCTCGGAGGATTCCCTGATTTCATACCTGGAAGACGAGCTGCCGCGCCGCGGGAACGGCTCCGAGGAGGTGCGCAACTGGCTCGTTGCCCACGGCGCCGCGGGCGGGCGCGGCTTCGAGCTCGTCGACTACCTCCCCGTGCCGACCGTCATCGTCGGCTGCGGGTTCGCATCCTGGAGGGCAAGCCGGCCATGAGACTTCGCGCGATCGAGCTTGCCGTGACCGACTTGTCGAGGGCGGCGGAATTCCTGGAGCGGGTATGGGGCCTCTCCGACGCGGGCAGCCGCGGCAAGACGCGCTATTTCCGCGCCACCGCCGATCACCCGTACGTGCTCTCCGTTACCGAAGCTCAAGCGCCAGCGGTCGAAGCCATCACTTTCGCGGGTACCGCTTCTGAACTTTCAAAGATCGACGGACACAGAGTCAAGGAATTCGACGCTCCCGGCGGCGGATCGGGCACGATCGTCGATGGCCCCGAAGGCCAGCGCTACCGCTTCGTCACCGATTCGAAGGTGGAAGCGAAGCCGCTCGACGGCAACCGGCCGATCCAGCTTTCTCACGTGGTGCTGAACACGAGGGATTGGGAGGCCTGCGAGCGCTTCGCGGTGGAGAAGCTCGGCTTTCGCGTCTCCGACCGCACGCGCATGATGCGCTTCCTGCGCTGCAACCGGACGCACCATGCCGTCGCTTACGTGAACTCCGATATTTCCTCGCTCAACCACATCGCTTTCCAGATGCGCGACCTCGACGCGGTCATGAACGGCATCGGGCGGCTGCGCGAGGCGGGCTACGCGTGCACCTGGGGCCCCGGACGCCACGGGCCAGGCCACAACGTCTTCGGCTACTTCGTCGCGCCTTTCGGCCCGGTGGTCGAATACACCGCCGAAGTCGAAGAGGTCGGCGACGACTACCGCGTCGGCAACCCCGAGGACTGGAAGTGGCCGCCGGGACGCACCGATCACTGGGGCATCTCCATGCGCGACAACGCGCGCATGCACACGGCTGAGCGGGCTCTGCCCTGGTCTTAGAAATCAGAATCCATGCTGCACTTGCTCTAGGTGCCCGAGCGCCTCGTCGAGGTCTTTGAAGAGCGGCTGCAAAACTTCGGCCCCGTGAGGCTGCGAGCGCGCAATACAATCCCTGAGCAGGCCCGTCACGCTCTCGCGGGTCTCGAACAGCGGGTGCTTCTGCCGCAGCCAGGCGACGACCCTGCCTTCGACCTCCTGCATGGTGACGTTGCCCAGACCCGGGCAGCACGAGCAGCCGGTGGCATGTCTTTCCGCGATGAGCGTCCACCGGCCGAGGAGCTTCGCCGCCTCGATGGCGAGATGAACGGAATCGGATGACCGCATGAAGATCGACATTTTCAACCATGTGATGCCGCAGGCGTATCTCGAGCTGGTGAAGCGGCACTCGAAGGAGCCCGGCATGGTGAAGCGCATGTCGAACCTGCGCATGCTCTGGGACATCGAGCACCGGGTGGAGATGCTGCGCACCAAGTTCCCGGACGTGAGGCAGGTGCTGACCCTGGGGCTGCCTTCCCCCGAGCTCCTCGGCGGTCCGGACAAGTCTCCGGAGCTCGCCCGCGTCGCGAACGACGGCATGGCGCAGATGTGCCTCAAGTGGCCGCGCCAGTTCCCGGCCTTCGTCGCTTCGCTGCCGATGAACAACATTCCCGAAGCGCTGAAGGAGATGGACCGCGCCATCGACCGGCTCGGCGCGAAGGGCGTGCAGATCATCACCAGCGTCGCCGGCAGGCCGCTCGACGACCCGGAGTTCTTCCCGGTGTTCGAGCGCATGGCAAATCACCACGACCGGCCGATCTGGATGCACCCGGCGCGGCCGGCGAACCGGCCGGACTACCCCGGGGAACCGAATTCGAAGTACGAGATCTGGCAGGTGCTCGGCTGGCCGTTCGAGACCAGTATCGCCATGGCGCGCATGGTGTTCTCGGGCCTGCTGCAGCGGCTGCCGAAGCTGCGCATCATCACCCACCACTGCGGCGGCATGATCCCCTACTTCGCCGGGCGCGCCGAGACGCTGTGGGCGCAGCTCGGTTCTCGTTCCTCGGACAATGACGAAGCCGATGTATTGAAGCAACTCGGCAAACCCCCGATCGAATACTTCAAGATGTTCTACGGCGACACCGTGCTCGGGGGCGCCGCCGCGCCGCTCGCCTGCGGCATCGCGTTCTTCGGCGCGGACCACGTCGTGTTCGCGAGCGACTGCCCGTTCGATCCCGAAGGCGGGCCGATGTTCATCCGCGAGGGAATCAACTCCGTCGAAGCGCTGAACTTGTCTGAAACGGATAAAAGGCGGATCTACTTCGGCAACGCGATGAAGCT
>DASYPG010000489.1:0-3736 GCA_036006885.1 Burkholderiales bacterium
GCGCAAGGCGCTCGACCTGACCCAGGAGGCGCTTGCCCGGGCGGTGAGCTGCTCGCGCTTCGCCATCCGCAAGATCGAGTCCGACGAGCGCCGGCCCTCGCGGCGCCTCGCCGAGCGGCTGGCCGAGAAGCTCGGCATTCCTGAGGCGGAGCGCGAGGCCTTCCTCGACGCGGCGCGCTCAGTGCGGGCTGCCGAAGGTCTTGTACTAGATGGAATTCCTCTGGCCCCGGAGCAAAAGGAAACGACGCCCTTCGTGGGCCGCGGCGCCGAGTTCGGCCTGCTGATCGGGCTGCTCGCGCGCCTCACCGCGGGATCGGGTCACGTCGCGCTGCTCGAGGGCGAGCCGGGCATCGGCAAGAGCCGGCTGATGCAGGAGCTCACGCGGTATTGCGCCGCGCGCGACCTGTGCACCCTCGCCACGAACTGCTACGAGATCGAGCGCGCGATGCCCTACCAGCCGGTGATCGACCTCGCCGGCAAAGCGCTCGAGCTGGCTTCGAAGGAGGCGCTGCAGAAGCTCGCGCCGGTGTCGCTGGCCGAGATCGCGGCGCTGGTACCCGCGGTCGCCGAGCGCGTGGCGGTGCCGAGCCTGTCGGCCGACTTTCCGGAGGCGCGCCAGGCGCGGCGCTTCGGCGCGGTGGTCCAACTGTTCGAGTCCGTGGCGGCGGGACGCCAGATCGTGGTGATGATCGACGATCTGCAGTGGGCCGACGACGCGAGCGCCCAGTTCGTGCACTTCCTCGCGCGCCAGGCCTCGCGCCTGTCGCTGCTCCTGGTATGCGCGTACCGCGACGAGCTCGAAACGCACGAGCGCCTCGCCGCGCTGGTCCAAAGCCTGAGGCGCGAGTCGCATGCCCGGCACGTGCCGCTCGCGCGGCTGGGCGAGGGCGACACCATCGATTTGCTCGAGCGGCTCGCGCACCCCGGGCTCAAGCGCCCCGGACTCGCGGCGCGGCTGCACCGCGAGACCAATGGCAACCCCTTCTTCCTCATGTCGATGCTGCAGGTGCTGGCCGAAGGCGGCGCCGACCCGGGCCCGAGCGACGAGCTCCCGCTGCCGGAGGCGCTGCGCGCTTCCGTGCGCGCGCGCCTGGGACACGTGCCGGCCGCGGCGCGCCACACGCTCGATGTAGCGGCGGTACTCGGGCGGCGCTTCGACTTCGAGACGCTGGCGGCGGTGACGCAGGAGCCGGAGGAGCGCGTGCTGCTCGCGCTGGACATCCTCGTCAAGCGGCGCCTGCTGCGCGAGGAGCCCGAGGACGGGTTCTACGATTTCAGCCACGACAAGGTGCGCGAGGTGGTGTACCGGGAGATCGGCGGCGCGCGCCGGGTGACGCTGCACCGCGCGGTGGGCGAGGCGCTCGAGCGGCGCGCCGAAGGCGAGCCCGACGAGCGCCATGCGCGCCTCGCCGAGCACTACGAGCGCGGCCACGCCTGGAAAAAGGCGCTGCAGTACCTGCTGCTTGCGGCGGAGCGCTCGCGCACACTTTTCGCCATGCGCGATGCGCTCCACTGGCTCGACCGCGCCGTGGCGCTGGCGGAAGCGCACGCCGATGCCGCCGACGGCCTGGTCGAGCTGTACGCGAGGCGCGGCGACGCCCGCGCCCAGGCCGGGCAGACCGAGGGTGCCGTCGCCGACATCCGGCGCGTGATCGAGGCGGCGCAGGCGCATGGCGAGCGAGAGAAGGCGCGCGACGCCGTGATCCAGCTCGGCATGGCCTACCGGCGCGCCGACGACTACGAGCGCGCCACGCAGTGCCTCACGCAGGCGCTCGCCGAAAGCCGCGCCATGCGCGACGAGCGCCATGCCGCCGACACCCTCTACCACCTGGGCACGGTGGCCTGGAGCAACAGCCGCAACCGCGAAGCGATCGGATTTCACGGCGAGGCAGTCGAGATCTGCGAGCGCCTCGGCCTCGCGGACCTCGTCGCGGTGCAGGCCTACCACGGGCGCGGCGAGGCGCATTACAACAATGCCGAGCCGGCGGCCGCGATCGCCTGCTACGAGCGCTCGCTCGAGCTGGCGCGGCGCATCGGCGACAAGAGCTACGAATGCGAGAACCTGATGATGGTCGGGTTCGCGCTGACCGGCTACATGGGGCTTGCGGATTATCCGCGGGCGCGGGCGCACTTCGAGGCCTCGCTCGAGATCGCGCGCAAGGCCGACCTGCAATGGCACATGGGTCCGACGCTGCTCGGCCTCGATCACCTGCGCGCCTGCGCCGGGCAGTACGACGAGGCGCTCGCCGGCATGACGCGGACGCTGCGCTGGCTCGAGAGCGTGAAGCAGGTCCGCTATCAGCTCATCGCCTACGACCTCGTCGGCCACCTGCTGCTCGATTCCGGCGCGGCGCTCGATGCGGCGGCGTGGTGCCGGCGCGGCCTCGAGCTCGCGCGCAGCGCGCGCATCACGTTCTGGTGCCCGCGCATCGAGGCCAATCTTGCGATCGCGCGCCTGCGGCTGGGCGAGCTCGAGGTTGGGGCCGAGCTCGAGCGCGCCGCGGACTACTGCCGTCAGAACGCCGAAGGTTTCCAGCTCGCGCGCTGCCTGGCGGGATTGGCCGAGCTCGCGCTCGCACGCGGCGACGCCACAGCGTGCCTCGCCCATGCCGCCGAGCTGCTTTCGCTGGTGGAGCCGCCGGGCATGGCGGAGCTCGCCGCCGAAGCGCGGCGCTGGCGCGGCGAAGCCCTGATTGCGCAGGGCCGGCGCGAGGAGGGAAGCGAGGAGCTCGCCCGCGCGGCGCTCAGCAAGCCCGGGGCAAAGCTCGATTCCTGAGGGTGGGCTATAGTAGTGCATGCGCATTCTGAAGTTCCTCGCAGTCCTCCTTGCGGTCCTCCCCGGGGTCCTCGTGCTGGCGGGCTGCCAGTCGCCGGCAACGGTCGCGCCTGCGAATCCGCTCGTCGGCACCGCGTGGCTTGCCTGGGACATTAACGGCAGCGGGCCCGGCGGCAAGACCTACGCGACGCTCGTGTTCAACCCCGGCCGCATCAGCGGTTCGGGCGGGTGCAACCGCTTCTCCGGCGCGCTGGAGGTCAAGGCCGACGCGTGGCAGGCGAGCGACATCGCGGTGACGCGCATGGAGTGCGCGCCCGAGCTCATGAAGGAGGAGGCGGCATTTCTCGGGGCGCTCGAGGCGGCTCGCTCCCATCGCGTCGAGGGCGGCCTGCTCACGCTTATCGATGAGTCCGGCCAGACGCGCCTTCGCTTGGTGCACCTGCCACGGCCTCCGGCACAGCCCGGATTCATCGGCCCGGAGTTCGTCCGCGGCCTGCCGCCCGGCTGACGAGTTGCCTCGTCGGCGGGGCGTATTGGACGAAGGTCCAATAGCCTGACGAGCGTCCCTGCGAGAGGATTCCCACCGGTAGTGGGACTCGCATGGGACCTGCCAACGTCAAAGTCATCCATGCGCACGAGTTCGTGCGGGCGCGGCCGAGGGCCTGGACAAGGTCGAAGTCCTGATCGACACCCGCAGCGCCGAGGGCCAGCTCGGCCGGCCGACCTGTGGTTCCTCGCCGACCGCCTCGCCAAGCACCGGCACGCCTTCAGCGGAAAGACGGCGGTCCTGTGCCCGATGGAGCGGTTCGACCGGGCGCGGCGATCACCTGGCTTTCCGGAGAAAGAGCATGAAGGAAGCAACCTGCAAGGAGACGACGATGAGAAAGAACCGATGGCTGTTGGTGAGTGGCGCGATCGCCGTGGCGCTCGCGGCGGGCGGCTGCGTGAGCAAGGGCGACT
>DASYPG010000490.1:0-5577 GCA_036006885.1 Burkholderiales bacterium
CCTTGGTGCCGTTCTCCGTCGCGGCGAGCGCCGCGCCGTAGATATCCGGGGGCGTGAGGCGGCCGCTCTCCTTCGCCTTGGTCACCGCCTCGCCGATGGACTCGCGGAAGAAGAGGAGCGCCGCACCGACGCCGTAGCCCACCGCCGGCTCGGTGATGAGGATCGGCACCGGCAGGAAGCCCTTGCGCTCGAGCAGCCATTCGGAAGCGTCGAGCTTGCCGTCCTCGGGGTCGGTGAAAACGCTGCGCTTGTCCGCCGGCTGGGCCCACGCGACGCCGCCGAACAGCAGCAACAGGAAAAGGCCGCCCCTAGCGGCGGCCACCGCCGCCGCGCCCGCCGCCGCCGCCGCGCGCGCCGCCACCACCGCTGAAGCCGCCACCGCCGCCTTGGAAGCCGCCGCTTGGCTGGCGCGCCGCGGTCGCGCGCTGCTCGCCGGTCTGCCGCGCCTGGGCCTGGCGGTCGAGCGAGTTGACCGACTCGCCCCCGGGCCGGCTGCCGCCTGCGGGTTGCTGCGACGGCCGGGTGCCGGCGTCCGGCCGGTTGCCACCTTCGGGCCTCTGGACATCCGACCACGTCCCGCCGCCCTGGCCTTTTCCGGCGCCGCCCTCGTACTTCTGCCAATTTCCGCCCTCGTTGCGATACACCTGGCCGTCGCGGCCGGCGTAGACGTTGTTGCTGCCAGAGCCCTTGGCGAGGGTCGTGTTGCCGACCTGTGTTCTTGTCACGTCGCGCCCGCCGGGGCCGCTGACGTTGCTGGTCTTGCCACCCCAGCGGTTGTAGCTGTTGTTGATGTTGATATTCGTGTTGCGATGGTTGATGTACACGCCGCCGCCACCCCCATAGCAGCAGGGGCTATGCCACCCGCCCGAGATCGCGAAGCCGAAGAACACACCGGTGGCGAATCCGGCGCCCCAGCCGTAGGTCGGCGGCGGCGGATAGTAGACGGCGCCGACGTAGACCGGATACACGTAGCCGGTGCCGTACACCACGGTGCCATCGGTGGTCATGACGGTGCCGTAGTAACCGGGCGTGTAGCCGACGAAAACCGTCGTCGGCGTGCTGCTGTAGACCCGCACGTAGGTCACGTAATGCAGCGGCGAGCTCGCCGGAATCGTGTAGATCACCGTCGGCACCGTGGCGGTCACGGCCCAAGGCCCGGTCGCCGCGGTGCCCGCGAACCAGACGCCGTTCTGCACCATGTAGTACGTCTTCGGATCGATCTGGATCACCGGCGGCCCGGTGTTGAACGCATACTGGAGCGGCGTGCCTTCGATCGGCTTCCACTGCGGCTTGCCGCCGTCGTAGACGACCGGCGTCGGCTGGATGTCGCGCTGCACGCTGGCGGTCTGCGGGATCTGGTTCGCGATCGCCGCTTCGCCCGCCTGCGGCGTGCCCGCCACCGACATCAGCACGTCGGACATCGGGTGCTCCGGCGGGATCTTCGCGAAGTCGGCGGGAAGCTTCTTGCTGTTGATGAAGGTCCACGGGCCGGTCAGCGTTTTGGCGCTGAACCAGCGGCCCGAGATCAGCACGTAGTAGGCCTGCCCGCCGAGCTCCATGAAGATGTCGTTCGACGAGTTCGCCATGTAGAGAAGCTGCGTGCCTGGAATCGGCGAGAACTTCGGCTCGCCCTTCGACTGCAGCAGCTCGGTGGGCTTCGTCGTCACGATGATCTGCGGCACCGCGCCCGGGTCGAAGAGCGGCTTGTCCTCGGAGTCCTTGCCCTCCATGGGGTCGTACTGATTCGCTAGCGCTGCGCGCGCCTTGTCGAGCTGCGCCAGCGTCAACGGGCCCGGTTTCCACTCGCCCGTCAGCGCCTTGGCCTCGAACCAGCGTCCGACGGCCCACAGGTAATAGGTCGCCGACGACGGGTCCTGCAGGATCAATGCGCCGGTATTGATCACACGCTTCAGTCCCGGCGCCTCCTTCAGGTCGCGCAAGGCGGGCTCCCCGTCGACCGGCACGAGCATCGACGGCGAGGTGCGGAAGAGGATCTGCGGCGGATTGTTCTTCACCGGAAGCGCCTTCTGCTTCGACTGCGCCTGGGCGATGGCGAGGTTCGCCTGCAGCGCCTGCGCCGAAACCGGCCATCCAGTCTTCGGCAGCGCGGCGCGCAGCGTGGCGAGGTACTTCTCCGCGTCCTGGGGGCTCACCCCGGGAAAGGCACCCTTGGTGATGCGCACCTGGCTCAGCGTCACCAGGTCCGCGTTCTTGTCGATGTCGGTGCGCGCCGCGAGTTCGATCACGCCGAAGTGCGGCTCCTTCTCGCCGGGTCGGACGACCGAAACCGCCGCGCGGCCCGACAAGTTGTTGTCGGCCCAGCGCTCGAGTTGCGGCTGGTACACCGTGATCGTGGTGCCGTCGTCGGTCTTGCGCTCGCGCGGCCAGGCCACGTCGGGCGCCGGGGCCGGCGGTGGTGGTGGCGGTGGCGGCGTCTGCGCCCAGACCGCGGCGGCCACCATCATGAGGCCGGCGAGCAGGCCTCTCACGAGCGGTAGCGGATCGCCACGGCGATCAGCTTGCGGCCGACCCCAGGCATCACCTGATCGCGCACGACGAATACTGCATTGGCACCCCAATTTGCGGCCTCCTCCTTCAGGCGCTGCTCGACCTCCCCGATCTCCGCGGGCGGATCGACCGAAATGTCGAGCAGGATCTCGCCGAGGCGTTCGTGCGGCTGCATCGGCTCGCCGCGCAGGACCTGGACTGTCTTGGGATCGCTCGGCGGGAAGCGTGGCACGCCGACGTACTGCGTGGTCGTGGCGTCGACGTAGGCGCAGGAGGCGACCAACCAGGCCACCGTCGCGGCTGCAAGCAAAGACCTCATCCAGAGGGACGATAGTGGAGCGCAGCCGCGCCCGATATGGGACGTTGGTCCTACTTCCCGGGCGGCTTGGCCTCCGACGCCGGCACGGTCAGCTTGCCTGGAAGCTTCAGGGTGCGCTCAAAAATGCCGAGCAGGCTGTCGGTGATCGCGCGCGGACCGAGCGGAACCACCAGCGGATTGCGGATGTCGCCGCTCACGCTGACGGGAAGGGCGGTCATCGAGCCGCCGAACACATAGCCCACGATCGGAATCGCCCCGGTGACGCGGTCGACGTTGGTGAGCAGCCCGACCAGCACGGTGAGCCGAGAGTCGGCGCCCTGGAGGCCCACGCTGCCGTGCGCCGCGAGGCGCACCGCGTCGCTGTCGAAGAAGCCTTCCTCGAGCACGAAATCGCCGCCCTCGAAATGCCCCTTCGCGGTCATGCTGCGGTAGGGAAATCCGCTCTCGTTCATCTTGGTGGCCGAGGCGATGTTGCGCAGCGAAAGGATATTGCCGAGCAGGGCAAACTTCTTCACGCTGCCCTTGCGCATTTCCGCCTGCACGGTGCCGGTGAGGTTGCGGGCGAGGTTCGGCCGGTTGCCCTCGGTCCTCAGCTCGGCGGTGAGGTCGGCATTGCCGGTGATCTCGACCGTGTCCTTGGTGAGGCATTGGATCGCCCGATCGAACGGCTCGTCGCGCATGCTGATATGCGCCGCCGCCGTGACCTTCTCCGGCACCGCCTCGAGCTCCATCGGGAACGACACGCCGCACATGCGAGCCTGCTGCACCTCGAGCCGCGCCCGTTCGCGCTCGAGCGAGAGCCGGCCTTCGAAGGGCGCCACCTTGTAATCCTTGTACTGGACATAGCCGCTGCGCATCTCGATGCGCCCGGTCACCGGCAGCGGCCAGACGCTCGACTTCTCGCTATCGTCTTTCTTGGCGGGCGGCTCGGGCAGCAGCCGCGCGAGATCGATCCCGGGCGACTCCAGCCGCGCATCGATCACCGGGCCCTGCTCGGTGCGCTTCACTTCGCCCTTCAGGTCGAACACCTGCTCGTCCCAGTTGAACCGCGCGTCGACGATGCGCGCACCCGTGGGCTCGGCGTTGAGGTCCATGCGCTCGACGATCGCCCGCTTGCCGGCGAGCCAGGACAGGTCGAGCGCTTCTACGCGCAGCCGCCCGTCGGCCAGCGTGCGCCGCGGCTGCGCGCGATCCACCGTGAGCTGGATCTTTCCCTGCGCGACGCCCGAGGCCATGGCGGGTCCGGGGCGCCGCAACATGGCGGCGATACTGCGTCCCTGCAGCGTACCTGAGAAGCTCGCGCGCACCACATCGCCGGCGAGCGACACGGCGATAACGGCATCGCTCGCCGCGTCCTTGATCGCGATGCGCGGCAGCTCGAGGAGCTTCGGCTTGGAGGCAAGAGCGAACGCAAGCTGCGGCCCGCCGTCGAAGTCGACGCGCGCGTCGGCTTCGAGCGTACCCTGCGGCGCCCAGGCCACGCGCTTCGCGGCGAAGCGCAGCGGCGTTCGCGGCTCGAAGCGCGGCGGCAACTCGCCGCGCTCGAGCCCCCACTGCACGATCTTCTCGCCTGCAACGCCGTCGGCAATCGCCAGCTCGACCGCGGGCTTGGCGATTCCAATCGTGCCCGACACGCGCGCCCCGGCGTCGAGCATCGCGACGCCGATGTTTTCGAGCGTCGCCTGCTTCGGCCGCGCACGCACCGAGCCGCCGTCCGCGGTGACCGCGCCGGGCAAGGCTTTCAGCATCGCACTGACGCCGCGGGGCGTGACCGCGACGTCGTAATCCGCCGCGGCGGGATGGTCGAAGCGCAAGGCGAGGCGGGTCAGGTTCACTTCGGCGCGGCCGGCGACCGACGAGACCTCGTCCAGGGGAATCTTTTTCTGCAGCCACGGAAACCACTGATCAAGCTGCAGCGTCGCGCGCGCAGAGGCGGAGGTAATGCCTGCCGCCTTGCCGAGCTCGAGCTGCAGTGCAGCGTCGGAAAAGGAAGACTTTCCTAAAGAACCCTTCAAGTCGGTCACGCGTACGCGCTTCCGGTCCGCGCGGATCTCCCCGCCGGCGACGCTCACCGTGCCTGGCAGCGCCTTCAGCGTTGCACTCACGTTGCGCGGCTGCACGACGGCGTCGAAATCGGCCGCCTCCGGCTTGTCGAAGCGCAGCGCGAGGCGGTTCAGGGTGACCTCCGCAGTCCCGGCGACCGACGATACTTGCTCCAGCGGCAGTTTGGTCTGCAGCCAAGGAAAGAGCTGCGCGAGGTCGAGCGTCGCACGGGCCGAGGCGGCCGAGAGCCGCGCGGGCCGCGCGAACTCCACCTGCAGCGCGCCGCCCGAGAAAGTGGAGCGCCCAAGCGAACCTTTCAGATCAGTGACGTTCACGCGCTCGCCGCTGAGCGCGACCTTCGCGCTGTGCGCCGAGAGCTCCCACGGCAGTTGCGCGAGCTTCACCGCGGCGTTCGACTGGACGATGTCTAGATTCACCCGCCAGGCATTCTCGAGCGATGCGTCGATGCGCGCCGAGAGACGGCCCTGTGCGGACTCAATAGCATCCAGCCCTGCGACTTTGCGGCGCGCGATGGCGAGCGCCTGCGCGAGGTCGACGCCGGAGAACTCGGCGGCAAGCTGCGGCGGCTTGCCGGCCGGCGCGATGAGCCTGCCCTTCGCCGCCGGCACCACGGCGCCGACGTTACCTTCGAAATCGCCTTCGACCGCGCTCTTGCCGTCGGTGCGCAGCTTCGCCCGCAGCGTCGC
>DASYPG010000491.1:0-8430 GCA_036006885.1 Burkholderiales bacterium
CCCAGGATCGTCGAGACGCAGCTTTCCGGCGCCGCGATCATGCAGCTCGGCTTCAGCCTGTTCGAGAAGATGCAGTTCGACGAGCGCGGGCAGCTGCGCAACGCCTCGTTCGCCGAATACAAGATCCCGGGGCTGCTCGACCTTCCCGGCGAGATCGTGAACGAGGCGGTGGTGGCGGAGCAAAGGAGCGGCCCCTTCGGCGCCAAGGGCGTGGGCGAAACCGGCACCTTCGGCGTCTCGCCGGCCATCGCCAACGCGATCGACGACGCGGTCGGCGTGCGCCTCACTTCGCTGCCAATGAACCCGGAAGCGGTTTTCATGGCGCTTGTCAAAAAATGAGGCGCGAGATCCGCTTTACGCTGAACGGCGAGCCGGTGAGCGCGCAGGTGGCGCCGCACGAGACCCTGGTCGAGGTGCTGCGCACCGAGTTCGGCTTGCACGGGGCGCGGGAGAGCTGCGGCCAGGGCATGTGCGGCTGCTGCACCGTGCTCGTGAACGCGCGCGCGGTCTCGGGCTGCCTGTACCTCGCAAGCTTGTGCGACAACGCCGATATCCGGACCATCGAGGACGCCCAAGGGGTAGATGCGGCGCTCGACGCCGTGCAGCAGGCGTTCGTCGACGCCGGGGCGCTGCAGTGCGGGTTCTGCACGCCCGGCTTCGTCCTGATGACGCGCCAGCTCCTCGACGAGATTCCCGACCCGAGCGAGGACGACATCCGGCACTATCTCTCGGGCAACCTGTGCCGCTGCGCGGCGTATCCCGAAATCATCGAGGCGGTGAAGCTCGCCGCCCGGAAAAGGAGAACCTCATGAGGCACTTCCTAGCGGGCGCGCTGATGCTTGCCGCCACCGCTGTCTACGGCCAGGACTACCCCAACAAGCCCATCCGCATGCTCGTGCCGTTCGCGCCCGGCGGCGCGGTCGATACCACCGCGCGCGTGCTCGCGCAGGCGATGCAGCAGCGCCTAAACTGGCAGTTCGTCATCGACAACCGCCCTGGCGGCAACGGCTTCATCGCGACCACGGCGGTGCAGAAGGCGACCCCCGACGGCTATACGCTGCTCATGGCGCACACCGGCGAATTCGCGGTCAACCCGGCGCTCTTCGACAACGTGCCCTACGAGCTCGAGCGCGATTTCGTGCCGATCACCATGGTGAGCGACGCGCCGATGCTCTACCTGGCGAAGGCGGCGGCGCCTTTCAACACTTTCAAGGAGCTGATCGCGGCGGCCAAGGCGAAGCCGGGCACGATCACGTTCGGCTCGGCGGGCAACGGAAGCATCAACCATCTCGCGGGCGAATGGCTCGCGCAGGCGGCCGGCATCCAGCTCTTGCACGTTCCATACAAGGGCGGCGCGCCAGCCGCGCAAGCGGTGGCGGCGGGCGACGTGGATTTCGGCGTGATGGCGGTTCCGGGCGCGATGCCGCACATGAAGTCGGGCAAGGGGAAGGTGATCGGCATCAGCACGGCCAAAAAATCGCTGCTCGATCCGTCGTGGGCCACGCCGCGCGACGCCGGCATCCCGGACCTCGATGCCTCGATCTGGGTGGGGCTGTTCGCGCCCAAGGGCACGCCGCAGGCGGTGATCGAGCGCATCAACAAGGAGGTGCGCGAGACGCTGAAGCTGCCGGAGGTGCAGAAGAAGTTCGTCGAGAGCGCGGGCGCCGAAGCGATCGGCATGACGCCCGCCGAATTCCTCGCTCGCATCAAGAGCGACGCCGAGCGCTACCGCAGCGTGATCCAGAAGGCGGGCGTCAAGCCCGGATAGCGGCTAGGGAAGGTCTGCAATAGTCGCCCCCGCGAAGGCGAACGACGATAGCCGGCTTTTCAGAGCTCCCTAAGGCTGCTTGCGGAAAGCGGCGGCGCCGACCACGGTCTTGCCGTCGACGATGCTGTAGCCGATGCCTGCGCGCTCGGCCGTCGGGCCGGCGAAGAATCCATCGGTCGTGATGGCGCAAGCGGTCTGGCAGCTGCCCGGTAGGGGTGTTGTCCCGAGGGAGAAATTGCTCGACGTGGTGGTGCCGGTCGCAGTCCACGCGATCGGGGCGTTGGGGCGATCCTGCATGTCGACTCGGAACTGCCCGTTGATGGTGGCCTGCGCACCGAAGTTCACACTAAGCGAGCCCGTGAACGTGCCCGGCGGCGTCGATCCATCGAGGTAAGTGGGATGGCTCGCGCCTGAGAGCACATAGTTGGCGGTAACGTTGTTCGTCGGCAGGACCGGCGTCGGCGCCCCGACCACGTAGTGAAAACCCTGGTTCGCCGAGTAGTTCTCGGGGCCGCCGGGCAGCGTGACCGGTCCGGTCCAGCGGCCCCAGGTCAGGATCCCGTCGGTCCCGAAGTCCGCATGCGTTCCGCCGGCCTCGAGCTTATAGAGCGAGCCCCCATTGTCGGCGCCCACGAGCCGGCCAGAGGCGTCAAAAGCGCCCGTGATGCCCCCTGCATTGTCGAGTCCGAGCGCGGCCGGGGTGCCGACCCCATAGGTGAAGGCCACAGTGAGGCCCGAGATCGATGTTTCAGCCTCCGGGGGAGGTGGCGGCACCTGGATGGTCGCTTTGATGATGCTCGTGAGGTTGCCGTTCGCGTCGCGCTGCTCTCCCTCCATGTAGGCGACCGGCAGGATCAGCGGGGCCGGGCCTGCTTGAGGTGCCTGCGAAGTACGTTGCGGCGGTGTGTCCGGAGTGGAAGGCGCGAGCGCGGTCACGCCCGCGGGAACGTCGATCGACCCGGACGGATTGGTGAGCGACCAGATGCCGTTCGTGCCGACGATCAGCGTCGATCCGTCGTCACGCACCTGGATCACGCCGCCGGTGCCGCGGATTCCGATCGTCGCTGTCGGCGTGGTGATCTGGTACTGGTCGCGGTTGACCCGGCCGACGAGGCCAGTAACGGCGCGCATCGCGCCCTTCAGCAGGCTGAAGAAGCCGCGCTCGGTGCCGTCGGTCTTGCCGTCGAAGCGGTAGTCGCGGATCGCGAATTCGCTTTGCGGCTGGAGCGAGACATAGGCGCCGTCGGTGAAACGGAGCTGCGCGCGGCCCTCCGCGGTGCGCACGGTGTCGCCGTTGTCCAACTCGGCGCCACGGAGGAGCGGCTGCGCGCGGCCATCCAGGCCGGCGACCGTGACATTGCCGTAAACGAAGTCCACGCGCGCGGCCACGGCGAGCGCTTCGCCGGCAGCCATCGCCAAAAGCATCGCGAGCGTGAACTTTGACATGACCCCTCCCCGGGTTCGTGAATTATTCGCGGTGCTAACCCTTCAGTTATAGGAACTTGTTCACGTTTAGAAGGTAAAGCGCAGGGAAATGCCGGCCACGGTGCGGTCGAACTTGCTGATCGGGATGTTGGACCTGTTGTCGGTGTAGGCGACCTGCGCAGTGACGATGGTGTGGGCGCGCAGCAGATAGCTCACCCCAGCGCCGAGGTCGGTCTGGCGGTCCTTGCGGGTGTCGAGAAAGATCGGCTCTTGTCCGCCGTAGTCGCGCTCCTCATACGCGGCACTTGCGAACGCACTCCACCCGCGGCCAAAACTCAACTGGCCGCCGACCCTCACGCCCCAGAGATCGTACCCGATGTTGGGAACCTCCGAAGCGAGCTGGCGCTCGCGACCGGCGTACGCGCTGCCGAAGACCACCGGGGCGTAGCGCACGGTGAACGCGCGGCCGTACGCTACGCCGAGCACGTCGCGGTCGGCATCGCGAATGCTCTGCGACGGATAGCTCAGCCGCGCGTGCTGGCCGAAGACCGAAATCTGGCGACTGTCGTCGTAGGAATGCTGCCATTGCGCCACCACGCCGGCGACGTCCCGGTAGCGCGCGTAGTCGAGCTTGAAGGACTGCAGCTGTCCACCTAAGGTGATCGCATCGCTGCCGTGCGACCAGCGCGCGCCGAGGCTCGCGTCCAGGGTCGTCTGGTCGAACTGGTCCTCGTGCGGATGCAACCGCGCCGACCCGGACGCATTGCCCACCAGCGCCCAGATCTCGGAGAGCTTGTGCGTGACGTTGATCCCGCCTGCCAGGGCGCCGAAGCTGTCTCCGCGCCGGGTCGTGAGCGGATCGAGCGTGGCGATGACCCCGCCCAGCGCCGGAAGCGCGACCTGCGCGGCGCTCGTTGCGGCGTTGACGTTGGTGTCGTAGCCGCCGCCGAGCTCGATGAATCCCTCCACGCGCGTGGTGTCGGCGGCGCGGATCGCGGCCAGGAAGCGCTCGATGTTCGCCTTCGCCGCGTCGGGGATCGGCTGGCCGCGCACCGTCTCGAACTCGCGCCGCGCGGCGTCGCGCTCGCCGAGCGCGAGATAGGCGCGGGCGATCTCGGCGCGCGCGAGGTGGTTCTGCGGCTCGAGCGCGAGCACGCGCTCGAGCGCGAACACCGCGCGCTCGGCTTCACCGGCGTCGTTCGCCGCGATGCCAAGGAGGTAGTCGTACTCGACGTTGCCCGCGCGCTCGCTCTCGTGCGGCAGAAGGAGCTCGTAGGCCTCGCGCGCCCGTCGCTGCTCCAGAAGCTGTTTCGCGCGATCGGTGAGCTCGTCGCACAAGGCGGCGCCGCTCGCGACGACGAGCAGCAACACGACGACCCCTTGAGCGAGCGTTCTTCTTATCGTTGCACTCCCTCCCGCCGACTGCTGACCGGCGGGGGGAGTCTAGCACTGCGCGGAATTACTGCTGCCGGACCATCCGCCCCTCGGGGGAAACCTGCACCTGGTCGCCGACCAGGAATGCGCGGTTGTCGACGACGAGCGTCTGGACGGTGCCGTCGTCCATGCGCAGCGTCATCCGGTACGGTCCCATACCCGTAACGGCCGATGGCGCGGTCCCTCCGGCGGACGCGGACTCCTGGGTCGCGGGTGCGCCTGCGCCGAGGCTGATGCTCTGGATGACGCCTACGCCAGGCTTCCATGCCGAGGAGGACGCCGTCTGGATGGGAACGCTCGAACTTGCGCTCGCTACGGGAGCGCCGGTCGTCGTCCTGACGGCAACCGGTGGGGGCGGATCGTAATAGGTGGTGCAGCTCGCGATTCCGAGGGCAGCGAGCGTGCAAAGGGTCAGCGTGCGGCGACTCATGGCGAGCTCCGGATCAATGAAGGCGTGTTGATCCCGAGCAATTCACGTGCCCAAGACGAATTCGGCGTCAGAGCCCAAATTCCCTAGCCTTCGAAGAACTCCTTGACCTTCTCGAGCCAGCCCTTGGCGCGCGGGTTGTGGCGCGCGCTGTCTGCGTTGCTGAGCGACTCGAACTCGCGCAGCAGCTGGCGTTGGCGCTCGGTGAGCTGCACCGGCGTTTCCACCACCACGTGGCAGAAGAGGTCGCCCGGCGCCTGGCTGCGCACGCCCTTGATGCCCTTGCCCTTCAGGCGGAACTGCTTGCCGCTCTGGGTTTCGGCCGATACGCGGATGCGCGCCGAGCCGTCCAGAGTCGGGATCTCGATTTCCCCGCCGAGCGCCGCGGTAGTGATCGAAATCGGCATCTCGCAGTGGAGATCGTCGTGGTTGCGCTGGAATACCGGGTGCGGCTTGATGTGCACCTGCACGTAGAGGTCGCCCGGCGGTCCGCCGTTCACGCCCGGCTCGCCCTCGCCCGAGAGCCGCACGCGGTCGCCTTCGTCGACGCCCGCGGGAATCCTGACCGAGAGCGTCTTCTGCAGCTTGATGCGGCCCGTCCCGTGGCAGGGGTTGCAGGGATTGGCGATCACGCTGCCGCTGCCGTGGCAGCGCGGACAGGTCTGGGCGATCGAAAAAGGCCCCTGGGAAACGCGCACCTGGCCGGCGCCGCGGCACGCCGGGCAGGTGATGGGCTGCGTTCCGGCGCGCGCGCCGCTGCCCTTGCAGGTTTCGCAGATGCTCGCGGTCGGGATGCGGATCTTGGTGTCCATGCCGTGCGCCGCGTTCTCGAGTGTGATCTCGAGGTTGTAGCGCAGGTCCGCGCCGCGGTACACGGTCGAGCGGCCGCCGCGCCCGCCGCCGAAGATCTCGCCGAAGATGTCGCTGAAGATGTCGCCGAAGCCGCCCATGCCCGCGGCGCCCGCCTGCGGGTCGACGCCGGCGTGGCCGAACTGGTCGTAGGCCGTGCGCTTGTTGGCGTCGGAAAGAATCTCGTACGCTTCCTTCGCCTCCTTGAAGTGCTCCTCGGCCTTTGGATTGTCCGGGTTGCGGTCGGGGTGCCATTTCATGGCGAGCCGCCGGTAGGACTTCTTCAGCTCCTCCTCGGAGCAGTCCCGGTTCACGCTCAACACTTCGTAGTAGTCGCGCTTCGCCATTTCTCTTCCGGACAAACGAACGGGCCGCCCCGGTGTGGAACGGCCCGCCTGTGCTTCACACGAAGCTTAACCCGCTTTCTTGTCCTTGACTTCGGTGAACTCGGCATCGACCACGTTGCCGTCGTCCGGCTTGGCGCCCGCCTCCGGGCCGCCCGCGGGCTGGCCCTGCGCCTGCTGCTGTTTCGCCTGCTCGGCGGCGTACATCTTCTCGCCGAGCTTCTGCGCCGCCTGGGCAAGCGCCTGCTGCTTCGCGTCGATCTCGGACTTGTTGTCCGACTTGAGAGCGGCCTCGGCCTCCTTCACCGCGGCGTCGATGCGCTCCTTCTCGCCCGAGTCGAGCTTGTCGCCATAGTCCGTAAGCGATTTTTTCACCGAGTGCACCACCGCCTCGAGCTGGTTTCGCGCGTTGACGAGCTCGAGCTGCTTCTTGTCCTCCTCGGCGTGCGCTTCGGCGTCCTTCACCATGCGCTGGATCTCGGCCTCGTTCAGGCCCGAGCTCGCCTGGATCTTGATCTTGTTCTCCTTGCCGGTGGCCTTGTCCTTGGCGGTCACGTGCAGGATGCCGTTGGCGTCGATGTCGAAGGTCACCTCGATCTGCGGCATGCCGCGCGGCGCGGGCGGGATGTCGGTCAGGTTGAACTGGCCGAGCGACTTGTTCCCCGCGGCCACGTCGCGCTCGCCCTGCAGCACGTGGATGGTCACCGCGTTCTGGCTGTCCTCGGCGGTGGAGAACACCTGCTGCGCCTTGGTCGGGATGGTGGTGTTCTTGTTGATGAGCTTGGTCATCACCCCGCCCAGGGTTTCGATGCCGAGGGATAAGGGGGTGACATCCAACAACAGAACATCCTTCACGTCGCCCTTCAATACGCCCGCCTGGATCGCGGCGCCGACTGCCACCGCCTCGTCGGGGTTCACGTCCTTGCGCGGCTCGCGGCCGAAGAACTCCTTCACCTTGTCCTGCACCTTCGGCATGCGCGTCTGGCCGCCGACCAGGATCACGTCGATGATCTTGTCGACCGTGAGGTCGGCATCCTTGATGGCGGTGCGGCACGGCGGGATGGTCTTGTCGATGAGCTCCATCACCAGCGCCTCGAACTTGGCGCGCGTGATCTTCATCGTCAGGTGCTTGGGCCCGCTCTGGTCGGCCGTGATGTACGGCAGGTTGAACTCGGTCTGCTGCACCGAGGAAAGCTCGATCTTCGCCTTCTCGGCGGCTTCCTTCAGCCGCTGCAGCGCGAGCACGTCCTTCGACAGGTCGACCCCCTGCTCCTTCTTGAACTCGCCCACGATGTAGTCGATCAGGCGCTGGTCGAAGTCTTCGCCGCCGAGGAAGGTGTCGCCGTTGGTGGCGAGCACTTCGAACTGCTTCTCGCCCTCGACGTCGGCGATCTCGATGGCGGAGATGTCGAACGTGCCGCCGCCCAGGTCGTACACCGCGATCTTCTCGTCCTTCTTGACCACTTTGTCCATGCCGAAGGCGAGCGCGCCGGCGGTGGGCTCGTTGATGATGCGCTTGACCTCGAGGCCGGCGATGCGGCCGGCGTCCTTGGTAGCCTGGCGCTGCGCGTCGTTGAAGTAAGCCGGGCAGGTGATGACCGCCTCGGTCACCGGCTGGCCGAGGTAGGCCTCGGCGTCCTTCTTCAGCTTGCGCAGGATCTGCGCCGACACTTCCTGCGGCGAGATCTTCTTGTCGCGGATCTCGACCCACGCGTCGCCGTTGTCGGCGCGCACGATCTTGAAGGGCGAGACCTTGAGCGCCTTCTGCACTTCCGCATCCTCGAACTTGCGCCCGATCAGCCGCTTGACCGCGTAGATGGTGTTCTTGGCGTTGGTGACCGCCTGGCGCTTGGCCGGCGCGCCGACCAGGACTTCGCCGTCCTCGGCATAGGCCACGACCGAAGGCGTGGTGCGCGCGCCCTCGGAGTTCTCGATCACCTTGGGCTTGCCGCCCTCCATGATCGCGACGCAGGAGTTGGTGGTGCCGAGGTCGATGCCGATGATTTTGGCCATGGGGTTCTCTCTAATCCAAGTCTTTGTTCAATATGGGGTCGGAGGCGGTTTTTGCAACTGTGACCAGAGCCGGGCGCAGGACCCGGTCGTGGAGCAGGTAGCCCTTCTGCATGACTGCGACGACGGTGTTGGGCTCAGCGTCGGCTTCGACCGCGGCCATCGCCTGGTGG
>DASYPG010000492.1:0-6020 GCA_036006885.1 Burkholderiales bacterium
GAGCATGCGGTAGCGTCCGGGACCGAAGGTGCGCGGGGCGATCTCGGTTCGCCGCAGCTCGAGAAGCTGCCTGTAGTGCGCGAGCCGGCCGCGGCCGTGCGTGCCGCGGCCGTCCTTCCAGCGCAGCACGCAGCGCTTGAAGGTCTGCTCGGACAGCGGATTAGGAATGCGCGCGCGCGCCTTGGCGTCCGCGAACGCGGCGAAGCGCGCGAATTCCTCGCGCCGGCCGTTGCGCACCGCTTCGCCGAGCTCGCCGTCGAAATCGCAGAAGAACAGGAACGGCTGGTGGCAGGCCCATTCCTCGCCCATGAAAATGAGCGGCGGCGAAGGCGCGAGCAGGAGGATGGAAGCGAGCAGCTTCAGCTTGCCCTCGTCGGCGAGCGCGGCGAGGCGCTCGCCGTGCGCACGGTTGCCGACCTGGTCGTGGTTCTGCAGGAAGTCGACGAAGCAACGCGGCGGCAGGTGCGCGCTCGGCTCGCCGCGCGGCGCGTTGCTGAAGGGCGAGACCTCGCCCTGGTAGGCGAACCCTTCGGCGAGTGAGCGCGCCAAGTGGCGCGCGGGCGCTTCGGCGTACGCGGCGTAGTAGCCGTCCGACTCGCCCGTGGCGAGCACGTGGTAGGCGTGGTGCGAATCGTCGTTCCACTGCGCGTCGTAGCGGCCGGGGCCGAGAAGACGCGCCTGGTTGGCGTCGTTCTCGAGCATCAAGTGAACGTGGCGGTCCGGGTCGCGCGCGTGCACCGCCACGGCGATGTCGTCGAGCACGTGGCGCGGCGACTCGTCGATGATCGCGTGCACCGCGTCGAAGCGCAGGCCGTCGAAGCGGTATTCTTCGAGCCAGTAGAGCGCGTTGTGGATGAAGTACTCGCGCACCGTGCGTTCGGCGAAGTTGATCGCCGCGCCCCACGGCGTCTGGTGCTTCGCGGTGAAGAATTGCGGCGCGTACAGGCCGAGGAAGTTGCCCTTCGGCCCGAAGTGGTTATAGACCACGTCGAGGAACACCATCAGGCCGGCCTGGTGCGCCGCCTGAACCAGCGCCTTCAGCTCATCGGGGCGGCCGTAGACCGAGTCCGGCGCATAGGGCAATACCCCGTCGTAGCCCCAGTTGCGCCTGCCGGCAAAGTCCGCGAGCGGCATGAGCTCGATCGCGGTCACCCCGAGGTCCCTGAGGTAGTCGAGCTTCGACCTCACGCCGCCATAGGTGCCCTGCGAGGTGAAGGTGCCGACGTGCAGCTCGTAGATCACCGCTTCCTGCCACGGCCGCCCGCGCCAGGCTTCGTCCCGCCACTCGAACGCGAGCGGGTCGATCACCTCGCTCGGGCCGTCGACGTCGCGCGGCTGGAAGCGCGACGCGGGATCGGGCACCTCGTGTTTGCCGTTTATGCGATAGCGGTAAAGCGCCCCCGGGCGCGCTTTCTCCACCAGTTCATGCCAACCTTCACCGATCTCCAGCATCGGTTTTGCTTGGTTTTCCAGCACAAGAGAAACCTGTTGCGCGCCCGGCGCCCACAGCCGAAAGCGCACGCCGCCGTCGCCGAGCACCTCGGCGCCGAACGGCATGGCGTGTTTTCTCAGCGCCGCCTGCGCGGCCACCAGCGTTCCAGGAGCTCCGCCGCCCATTCCTTTCCTCCGAGACCGAATGCGAGCGCCAGGGCGAACACCAGCCCGGCGAGGACGATGAGGAAGCTCTGGCGCACGATGTCGCCGCCGATGTTGACCTGGTCGAGCGCGATCAGGATCACGAACGTGACGATCGCGTACTGCGCAATGCGCCCGAGCAGCTCGGCGTCCTGGATGTGGACGTTGCGGCAGTAGGCGGTAATGGCGTTGGCGATGAAGCGCGCGAAATACGCGCCGAAGGCGAGCACCAGCAGCGCGACCAGGACCTTCGGCACGAACAGGATCACGCGCCCCAGCACGTCGGTGACGTAGACCAGCCCCAGGCTGTTGAAGCCCACCACCAGCGCGCCGAGGATCACGAGCCAGTAGATCACCAGCGCGATGATGTCCGTGGTGTCGAGGCCGATGCCGCCGTCGCGCAGGAAGCCGTCGAGCCCGGCGCGCTGGGTCAAGACCTGGAAGTTGATCGCGCGCAGGCCCTTCGCGATGGCGAACCGCGCCGCCTTGGCGAGAAGCCATCCGACCAGGATGACGACGAGGGCGAGAATGAGGCGCGGCACGAAATCGGCCGCCTGAACTAGGAACGCGCGCACCGGCGCAAGCAAGAGGTCGAAGTCGAGTTGGAGCTGGCTCATGGCTTTTTCTCCAGCATGGCGAGAAGGCCGGACAGCGGCACCTGGATCCAGTCAGGCCGATTGCCGAGCTCGTAACGCAGCTCGTAGAGCACCTTCTCGAGCTCGAAGAGCCGCATCAGCCCAGCAACGTCCTCGAATGCGTCGAACAGACCGCCGGCCTTTGCGGCCGCCGCGTAGGCATCGAGGAACGCCCGGCGCGTCTTGCGCTCCCACTCGTCCAGGTCGCTGCCTTTCGTGGCGCTCCACTTCGCATAGCTGAAGGAGCGCAGCATGCCGGCGACGTCGCGCAACGGCGAGTGCTTGCGCCGGCTCTCGGCGAGCGGCCGCGACGGCTCGCCCTCGAAGTCGATGATGTACCAGTCGTTGTTGGCGAGCAGGACCTGGCCGAGGTGATAGTCGCCGTGAAGGCGCGTCTTGAGCGCCTTGCCGCGCGGCGCGGCGCACGAATCGATGAGCGCGAGCAGCTCGTTCTTCCTGGCTAGAAGCTCGCTCGACTTGACGAGCGAAAGGGTCTGTTCAGCCTCCTCCTTGACCCGCGATTTCCATGACTGCACGTCGGCAGCGGTCAGCGCCTCGGGCGTGAACGCCGGATTGCGCGAAGGCGTGGCGAGCGCGCGATGCAGCTCGGCGGTGCGCGTCGCCAGGGTCTGGATGAGGAGGAGATAGGCGGCGTGGCCCGCCTCCGGCGCGCCGCGCTGCGTCTCGAGCCAGCGCCCCAGGTACTCGAGCGTGTAGCTCCAGCCATCGCCCTGGTTCGGCACATAGGCCTGCAGCAGCGCGAGCGTGACAGGCTCCTTCTTCTCCGACAGATATTCGACCGCGCCCGCCACCGGCACGCAGTTCCCGAACTCCGCCACTTCGGTGAGGAAGCGGCCGACCTCGAGCTCGGGGTTCACCCCGGGACGCAGGTTCCGATAGCACTTGAGGAACAGCCGCTCGGAGAGCGTGACCGAGGTGTTGGTCGACTGCGCCTGCAGCCCGCCGACCGTCAGCGCGGCAAGGTCCTCGCCCGCGATGCGGCCGAAGGCCTCGGTCGGCGTGAAGCGGATCGAGCCCTGGCCGGTGGGGAGGCTGCGGCTTTCGCCGATCGCCTTGACCACGTTGCGGCAGAAGCCCTCGTCGGCTATGGCGTCGGCGATCACGCCGACGTTCGCCTGCTGGCGCACCCGCACGATGGTCGACTGTGCGAGCTGGCGCACGTGCTCCTCGTCCTCTTCCCAGGCGAGCGCCATCGGCAGGAAATAGCTTGCCTTCCCCACCTCGAGCAGCGTCAGCAGCCAGCTGATGCCGCCGGCCCTCATGTCCCCTACTTCCCAGATGGCACTGTCCTGCAGCCGCACCTCGCGCACGGGCTCGGCCTTGGACGCGTACCAGCGCTGGGCCTGGATATACCGCGGCAGCACCTCCTCCTCCAGGCGCTTGCGCAGCTGCTCCGCCATGCGAATGCGCCAGGGCACCACCCGGTCGCTGAAGAACGAGACCCAGCCGTCGAACAGCACCAGGATCGGCACCTCGTCGGGCAAGATCATCTGCGTGTGCCACGACGGCGCCTCGGCGTCCGACGCCAGCCGGAACCAGTAGAACGCGTGCGCCGGAAGCGTGAGGAGGTACGGCAGGTCGCCGATCGGCGGAAACGAAGTGCGGCCGAGGAGCTCGACCGGGACGCGGCCCTTGAAGCGCCGCAGGTCGAGCTCGACCGGCTGCGCCGAGCGCGCGAGGTTGGCAACGCACAGCACCGCCTCGTCGGCGTACTCGCGCAGGTACGCGAGGACCTTGCGGTTGCCCGGCTTCAGGAACGCGAGCCGCCCGCGGCCGAAGGCGCGGCTCTCGCGCCGGATCCGCAGCATGCGCTTGGTCCAGTTGAGCTGCGACCCCGGATCGCGCTCCTGCGCCTCGACGTTCACCGCCTGATAGCCGTAGACCGGGTCCATGATCGGCGGCAGATAGAGGCGCTGCGGGTCGGCGCGCGAGAACCCGGCGTTGCGATCGGGGCTCCATTGCATCGGCGTTCGCACGCCGTTGCGGTCGCCGAGGTAGATGTTGTCGCCCATGCCGATCTCGTCGCCGTAGTACACGATCGGCGAGCCCGGCATCGACAGCAGCAGGCTGTTCATGAGCTTGATGCGCTCGGGGTCGTTCTCCATCAGCGGCGCGAGGCGGCGGCGGATGCCGAGGTTGACGCGGGCCTGCAGGTCGGCCGCGTACATCCGGTACATGTAGTCGCGCTCGCGGCTGGTCACCATCTCGAGCGTGAGCTCGTCGTGGTTGCGCAGAAAGATCGCCCACTGGCAGAGGTCCGGAATGTCGGGCGTCTGCGCCATGATCTCGACGAGCGGATGGCGGTCCTCCTGCGCGATCGCCATGTACATGCGCGGCATCAGCGGGAAGTGGAACGCCATGTGGCATTCGTCGCCTTCGCCGAAGTACGGGCGCACGTCCTCGGGCCACATGTTCGCCTCGGCGAGCAGCAGCTTGTTCGGGTAGCTCTGGTCGATGAGCGCCCGGATCTGCTTCAGCACCAGGTGCGTCTCGGGCACGTTCTCGCACGAGGTCCCTTCGCGCTCGACGAGATAGGGAATCGCGTCGAGCCGGAATCCGTCCACGCCCGTGTCGAGCCAGAAGCGCATGGTGCGGAACACCGCCTTGAGGACGTGGGGGTGGTCGAAGTTGAGGTCGGGCTGGTGGCTGAAGAAGCGGTGCCAGTAGTACTGCTTCGCGACGTCGTCCCAGGCCCAGTTCGAGGTCTCGGTGTCGGTGAAGATGATGCGCGTGCCCTTGTACTTCTGGTCGGTGTCGCTCCACACATAGTAGTCGCGCTTGGGCGAGCCCTTCGGCGCGCGCCGCGCGGCCTGGAACCAGGGATGCTGGTCGGAGGTGTGGTTCATCACGAGCTCCGTGATCACCCTGAGCCCGCGGCGCTGCGCCTCGCGCACGAACTGCTTGAAGTCGGCCACCGTGCCGTACTGCGGGTGCACGTTGTGGTAGTCCGAGACGTCGTAGCCGTCGTCCTTGAGCGGCGAGGGGTAGAACGGCAGCAGCCACAGCGCCGAGACGCCGAGATCCTGGATGTAGTCGAGCTTCGAGGTGAGGCCGCGGAAGTCGCCCATGCCGTCGTTGTTCGAGTCGAAGAACGCCTTGACGTGGACCTGATAGATGACCGCGTCCTTGTACCAGAGCGCCTGCTGCGCCACCGCCGTGATTTCCGCGGCGTTCTGCGAAGTCATTGTTCAGACCCGAAATCAGGGACAGACCACGTTTTTCTCGCGCCTAGATGAGAGGGGTAGCAAGCGGCACGAGCAGGGAATTCCAAGAAAACGTGGTCTGTCCCTGATTGTGTAGTTGGGTTCATCGGGGTCATGCGCGCCGCACTACCTTGAAGAGGTGGGCCGGCAGCTGGTGCGGATTGAGCTCGATGAAGTTCCTCGAGCCGCTCCAGGTGTAGCGTCCGCCCGAGAGGAGGTCGTGCACTTCGAAGGTCTCGTGCGGCGCGAGGCCGAGGCTCTCCAGGTCGAGCTCGACAAAGCCCGATTGCGGGTGCTGGTAGTCGAGGTTGACCGCGACGAGGATGACGTTGTTTTCTTCTTTCTTCGAGTAAACGAGCAGCTGCGGATTGGGGATGTCGTGGAACTGCAGGCTCCAGTCGCGCTGCAAGGCGCGATTGTCCTGGCGCACTCGATTCAGCCGCGCGATCAGCTCGCGCAGGCTGTCGGCGCGCTCGAGGTCCCAGCGCTTCACCTCGTACTTCTCCGAGTTGAGATACTCCTCGCT
>DASYPG010000493.1:0-2471 GCA_036006885.1 Burkholderiales bacterium
TGGGCGTGCGGCGCCAGGGCGTCACCGAGTCCGCCGGCAAGCTCGAGCGCGAGGGCCTGATCCGCTATAGCCGCGGTCTCATCACCGTGCTGGATCGCGCGGGCCTCGAGAAGCGCGCCTGCGAGTGCTATTCCGTGGTGAGGGTGGAGACCGCGCGCTTGCTGCCCCAGATTCGCGAGCGGGTGCCGGCTCTGAAGTAGCTAGGCGTGGGATGCTGCGGTCGGAATTCGCGGCAGGAACGCGCTGAAGACCGTGCCGTCCTCGGCCGAGGAGTCGGCAACGATCGTGCCGCCGTGCATCGCCACGATCTCGCGGGCGATGTAGAGCCCGAGCCCCAGGCTCGTGGGCGGGTCGTCCGTCTCGGTCGACGGAAGCTGCACCAGCGGATTGAATATCACCTGCAGCTGGCTTTCGGGAATCGGGCGCCCGTGGTTCTTCACTCGCACGGTGATCCTGTCCGGTTCGCCATGCGCGGAAAGCGTTATCGGCTGGTTCAGGGCGCCGTGCTGGACCGCGTTGCCCAGCAGGTTCGAAAGCACCCGTTGCAGGCGCTCACTGTCGAAGTGCCCCTGCAGCTCGCCCGAAACCTCGAGCTTGAACATCCTTTCCGGGTGCACCGCCCGTATTTCCTCCAAGGCGAGCCTGCAGATCTGTTCGATGCTCGTCGCTTCCCGCGTGATCGGAATCGCGCGGCCGAGCCGCGTCCGCGTGTACTCGAGCAAATCCTTGATCATCGAGCCCATCTTCGCGGCGCTGGAATTGATGCGCCTCGCCGCGTCGAGCGGCGCGCCACGAGGCAGCACGCCCGGCGTCCCGAGGTAGAGGCTCGAGTTGGCAATCGCCGAGAGCGGGTTTCGCAGATCGTGGCCCAGGATCGCAAGGAACGTGTCCCGCGAGCGCGCCACTTCGTCGGAGTAGCTGGCGATCGACTCGGCGAGCGCCTGGTCGATCGCCTCGTTGAAGCGCGTCATCTCATAGACCGCCGTTTCGCCGCCGTCGCCGCGCTTCAGCCACTGGCGAAGCACACTCGCCCGCAGCGCGCGGAACTCGGCCGCGAGCTGGCGCAGATCGAAGCCGGCGAGATAGCGCAGCGCCCCGTGCGTCGTGGCGGCGGTCCGGGTGGCGTGCGCGATCTGCACGAAGCCCTTCGATTTGTAAGCCTCCTCGAGCTCCGTCTGGTTCGATTCGATGTCCTCCGCCACCGCCAGCAGGATCTGCGTCGCGTGATCGCGCAGGGCCAGCCGCGTCATCTCGTGCCCCGGAGCAAGAAGCGACTGGGCGAAGTCCTCCCACTGGACAAGGAGCTCTTCCAGGTTCTCGGTGATGAATTGCGCGAGCCTCATTGTGTTTCGTTCCCGGTTTCTGATCAGCGGCCGAGAATACGCGCGCTCGCTGCGAGGCTCTGTCCGGTGGCGGACTTACGCGCGCATTTGCGCAGGCGCGACGCCGCGCAAATGCTGGAGAAGCTTCTGGCAGCGTCCGGATATTCGGTCACCGTCGCCCACAGCAGCCGCGAAGGACTGGCGGCAGCGAAGAAGAGGCCGCCGGATGTCGTACTTTGCGATATTGGCCTTCCTGGCTCCGACGGTTACGCTCTCGCGGACGCTTTGCGCAAGGATCCGCAAACAGCGCGGGCGCGGTTGATCGCCGTGACCGCGCGCAGCAGCGAACAGGACAGGAAACGTTCACGCGAGGCCGGATTTCAGCTACACCTGGTTAAGCCGGTGAAGCCGGAAAGTCTTCTCCTACAGCTGGCGCAGCCCGCGAGGAAGAGCTCCTCGTAAGCAGGGACTGCCTACAGTTATTGCCGGGAAATTCCGGACTTGTTTTGTATGGGTCGCCCTGACGTGATTTGTGATGACTTCGTTACTAGACTCAGCGCTGCAGAAAGATGGCGATTCGAAGCCCTCGTTACCCGTTGGACCCATCCGTCATCAGCTCGGCCCCAGGTCTCCCAGGGGTGTTCTGGTTTTGGGACGGCGACGAAGTAATCTTCATCGGCCGTGCCGCCGGGACTGCCACGATCAAGTCATGTCTAAAAGACCACTTCGCGGGGGATCATGGTGGGTGCACGCAGAAGGCGACTCATTACGGGTGGGAAATAACTCCACTACCGATTTCGCGGGAAGCGGAGCTATTGGACGAGTTCGTCGCCGAGCACAAGCGCCGCCCGCGATGTATGGCTTAATCCTGCCGCGCCGCGTTAGGAAGCGGGCCACGGCGTTCCGGCGGCAGGCGCTGCCGTCGCTGGATACTCGGGGCGGATATCGAAGTGCAGCAGGCCATGGGCGATGCGCAGCGCCGTTTCCGCCTCCTCGGGGCTCGCCGCGCGGGCAAAGAGGAACCCGAGGTAGGTCGCCCCGTCGGGAGGCGGCGCAATGATCTGGCCGGGTTCCACCGTAATGGCCACGCCTGTGATCTGAGGTACCGACTGCGCGGCGGCGAGGCCTTCGAGCCCGCGGTAAATACCG
>DASYPG010000494.1:0-5627 GCA_036006885.1 Burkholderiales bacterium
GGAGGGATCTGGTGGCTCAAACGCCCGGCGGCGAGCTCGACAGGGAGGCCGTGCCTGTCGGGAGCCGACGAGCCGCCCACCGCTTGGGCGGCTTGGTTGAGAGGGCTTCCCGCCTAATCGTCTTTCCGGACGTTCGAAGAATCAGTTTTCGCAGCCGGCTGTCGCAGTGAGGGAGACGCCGGCAGATGCCAGCTGCGAAGGATGGCAAGCAACCGTATACCGAAACAGACAACCGCACCGGCGATCGCCATCGTGGCGGGCGGCAGCGCCAGCAGGTGCCCGATCACCACGACCGTTGCGCCTGCCAGAGCGGCGAGCGCATAGATCTCGGAGCGCAGCACGGTCGGGATCTCGGTGAGAAGCAAATCGCGCATGATCCCGCCGCCGATTCCCGTGAGCATGCCGAGCAGCGCCGCCATGACCGGATGCAGGCCGAAGGCAAGCGCTTTCTGCGTGCCGGAGACGGCGAACAGCGCCAGCCCTCCCGCGTCGGCCACGCGCACGAAGTTGTTCAGGCGATGACTGGCGGGATGCCAAAAGGTAAGGACACCGGCTACGAGAGAGGCGGCGAGATAGCGCCAATCGCTGATCGCCGCCGGCGGCACCGCGCCGATCAGCAGATCGCGGGCGATCCCGCCGGAGCTGGATGCGGCAAACGACAGGACCATGATGCCGAAGAAATCGAGCCGGTGCTTGACCCCGGCCGCTGCCCCACTGAGCGCGAAGACAAAAGTGCCGAGCAGGTCGAGCGCCAGCACCAGCTCTTTGCTTATCGCGATACTACTGATGGCACCTCCGCTTGACCGGCCGCCGCCGCGGCGCCATCCCCGGATAGCCAGGCAAGCGCGCCGACCACCATCGTCTCCACGCCCGTCTCCAGCGTCGGATGGATCACCGGCGCGAATAACGGACTGTGGTTGCTGGGAATCTTGTTCACCTGGTTCTCGGCCTTCGCTTTCGCGTACGTGGCGGGATCGGTGCCGCCGACGAACCAGAATACCGCAGGAACATGCCATTCGGCGCCGAACGATCCGAAATCCTCGCTGGCCGAGGTCGGCCCGGTTTGCTTCACGCGGCCGGCAGAAAAATGCTCCCGAAACGCGTTTACTACGCGCTGGCTCGCGCCTGCGTCGTTCAGGCCCATAGGATACTTGTCCAACGGTGTGATCTCGGGCGGCTTCGGGGCGCCGGCAGCCGCAGATTCGGCGTTGACGATCCGCTCGATGGCGGCGAGCACGCGCTTGCGGACGCCCGCATCGTAGGTGCGCACGTTCAGCTTGATAACCGCTTCGTCCGGAATCACGTTCTCCTTGGTCCCGGCCTGCAGCGAGCCGATGGTTACGACCGCTGCTTCGTTCGGCGAGATCTCGCGCGAGACGATGGTTTGCAGCCGCATCACCGTCGCCGCGGCCATCACCACGGGATCGACGCTTGCCTGCGGCATCGAGCCATGCGCGCCGCGTCCGAACAGCCGGATCTGCAGGCTGTCGGCGGCGGAAGTGATCGTCCCCGTGCGACCGCCGATGTCGCCCGCCGAGCCAACCATGACGTGCTGGCCGAGCACGACGTCGGGTTTGGGAAAGCGCTTGAAGAGTCCGTCGTCGATCATGGCCTGGGCGCCTTCCGCCGTTTCTTCCGCCGGCTGAAAGACCGCCATGAGCGTGCCGCTCCAAGCCTGACGCGCCTGTGCCAGCAGCCTGCTCGCACCGACGAGCCAGGCGACATGCATGTCGTGGCCACAGGCGTGCATTACGGGAACCGTCTGGCCATCGCGATCCTTCGCCTTCACCTTGCTGGCATAGGGCAGGCCGGTCATTTCCTCGACCGGCAGCGCGTCCATGTCTGCGCGCAGCATGACCGTCGGCCCGGGGCCGTTTCGAAGCAGGCCCACGACGCCGGTCTTTCCTACTCCGGTCGTCACCTCGTAGCCTGACGCGCGCAGCTGATCCGCCGCCAAACCCGCGGTGCGGGTTTCCTGCATCGACAGTTCTGGATGCGCGTGCACATCGGCGTAAAACGCTTCCAGATCCGGCAGGAGACTCCGCAAATGCGCGAGCGCTTGATCGGCGGAACGCCTGGATTGGATAGTGGTAGTCATGTCTGGGCCTTTCTCACTGATTGAAATGGCGCCTCGGCGGCGACGAGGTGCGTGATCGCCGGCGTGGCCTCGAGAAGGTGGTGCACGCGTTCCTGCAGCACACGATCGGCGTTAGTGACGCGCTCATGCTGGCGCAAGTGCTCGAGCCATGACTCGAGCATGAAGGTCTCGAGGTATACGCCGGGCCGCGCGAGATCCTCGAACACGCCCCACGCGTACGCGCCGTCGCGCTTTCGCTCGCGGCCGAGCGGCGCGAGAGTATTCAGGAAGGCGGTGCGATGGCGCGTGGCGACGCGATATTCGATCGTCACGAGCACCGGGCCCTGGTCGTGCTCGACTGTTGCGCTCACCACCGGCGGCGGCCAGTGCATCGACGGCGAGAGGTCGAGCGTTCCGATCGCCTGCAGCTTCCAGCGCCGCGCGAGCGGCAGCGTGAGGAGCGCGGACGCCGCGGCGAGAAAGTGCGTCGCTGGCAGGCCGAGGAACGGATCGCGCGTGACCGAAAGCACCGCGGGGATCGAGTCGAGCGCAAAAACGAGGTCGGTGCTCTCGAGTGCGAGAAACTGCCACCAGGAGCGGCGTCGCCATCCAGCGCCCCGAGGCCTTCACGAGGAAGCGCGGACCCTCCAGCTGCGGACTGATCGGTAAGAGCCGCCCGAGCCAGCTCGTGCACAACGCGCACGCCGTTCCGCTCAGGCGCTCGCGCTGCTTTTCGCGCAGCATGCGCCACGCGGAGTAGGCGAGGAGTGCGGCGAACGGATAGATCACCCAATGGAACCGCGCAAGCAGGTAAACGCCGGCGCCGATCATGACGGCCCGCATGACGAGCGCGCCGGCGACGCCCCAGAAGAGCGCGCGGCGCTGCAGGTCCGGCGGAATGCCGGTCTGCGAGAAGATCAGCCCGAAGATGAACCGGTTGTCGACGGAGAGCGACTTCTCGAGCGCGTAAGCCGTAAGGAAAGTGACGCTGGCATCGGTATCGTGGCGCCACCCGAGCCACGCGGCGAAAGCGAGCGAGACGGCAATCCATGCGCCGCTCATGACCGCGGCGCGGCGCAGGCTCGGCGCAGTCCCGGGCCGTGCGGTCAGGCGGTCGAGGGCAAGCAGCCCGAGCAACGGACCGACGAACGCTGCCCAATCGGGATTCACGGGGCAAGAATACGACGGCGCGATTGACTCGTCTTGCTGCGCGACCGACCATCACGCATGGCCAGACCCCGCCGAGCCGCGCGTGCTTCAGCGCGAAAGTCCCGTCCCGCTCCTGCCAAGCTTTCAGGTACCCGACTGCCGCCGCATCCGTCGCCGCAGGACCCCGCGCACGACGAGTGGCACATTGACGAAGCCGCTGACGAGAGCTTCCCGGCCAGCGACCCCTCCGCGCCGGCGCAGCCGCACCGGCCCAAGCGGCAGAAGCGTTCTTAAGCCGCCGGCTTGACCCGCTTCGCCGGTGCGGCGAACGCGGCGTCGGCCGCGCGATGCACGTGCCGCGCCGCGAGCATGGCGGCGAGCTCCTCGTCACCGTCGATCACGGCTGCCAGGATTTTCGAGTGCTCGTCCCAGTCCTGAGTGGCACGCCGCGCGGTGTTGGCGACGAAGACCAGGCTGGTGCGCTCGCGCAGCACGCGCATGATGTCCCAAAGGATGGTGTTGCGCCCGGCCTCGGCGAGGCCGTCGTGAAACTCGCCGTTCAGACGCACGAGATCGTCGACGTTCTTCGACTTGGCGGCGCGATTGCCGGCTTCCAGGACGCGGCGCAGCGACTCGACGATCGCCTTGTCGTGATGCCTCGCGGCGAGGCGCGCGTTGAGCCCTTCCAGGGTAGCGCGCACTTCGACGAGGTCGCGCGCCACCTCGGGGGAGACGTCTGCGACGGAGGCGCCGCGGCGCGGCTGCATGGCGACCAGGCCCTCGACGGCGAGGGTGCGCAGCGCCTCGCGGATCGGAATGCGCGAGACGCCGAGCTCCTGCGACAGGCTTTCCTCGACGAGGCGCTCGCCGGGACGGCGGCGATTGGTGAGAATCGCGCGCCGCAGCTCCTCGGCGACCTTCTGGCTGAGCGAAGGATGATCCTTGAGCGTCATTCCGCCATGATACCGGCGCGCTTGATCACCTGCGCCCAGCGCTCCCGGTTCTCCTTCAGCCACGCCGCCGACTGGCTCGGATTGAGGCCGGTCGCCACGTAATCGAACGTGCGGTTCTTCTCCTGCACGTCCGGCTGCGCCAGCGCGCGTTGCACCTCACGCGAGAGCGTCTGCACGATATCGGCCGGCGTGCCTGCGGGCGCCGTCAGGGCATACGCGAACAAGGCCTCGAAGCCGGGATAGCCCGCTTCGGCGATGGTCGGCACCTCGGGCGCGAGCGCCGAGCGCTTGTTGCTCGAGATGCCGAGCGCGCGCAGCTTTCCGGATTTCACGTGCGGCAGCACGCCGGTGGTGACGGCGAAGATCGAGTCCACCTGCCCTGCGATGACGTCGATCACCGATTGGCCCGTGCCTTTGTAGGGCACGTGCGTCATGTCGCCGCCCGTGGTGGCGAGGAAGTAGGCGCCCGAGAGATGGCTAGGCGTGCCGTTGCCCCCGGACGCGTAAGTAAGCTTCTTCTGCTTAGAGAGCGCCACCAGCTCGGCGACCGAGTTAGCCGGCACCGAAGCATGCACCGCAAGCATCTGACCGTAGGTCACCGGGACCGAGATCACGGCGAAGTCCTTTGCCGGGTCGAACGGCAGCGTTTTATAGATGCTCGGATTGACCGTGAAGGTCGTGTCGATAGCAAAGAGCAGCGTGTAGCCATCTGCTGCCGACTTGGCGACCAGCTCGGCGGCGATGTTGCCACCCGCGCCGGGCTTGTTTTCAACCACGAACGGCTGCTTGAGCGACGTCGAGATCTTGTCGAGCACCATGCGCGCGAATGTGTCGAGCGGCCCCGGCACGGTGCTGACCAAGACCCGCACCGGCTTCGACGGATAAGGTTGCGCGTAGGCGGCGAAGGCGGTAGCGGCCGCCAGCACGGCAAGGATGCATCGTTTCATGTCGTCTCCTCCTGGAATTGAAAGCTGAAGCCCTCCGCGTACACGTACGCCGTGTCCGCGCCCTTTTTGCGTAAAGCGCTGCGCGCCGCCGCGGTCATCGCCGGCGAGCCGCAGAGATAGATCGCGTGCTGCGAGAGGTCGTCGAAATCCGCGCAGATCGCGTCCTGTACGTAACAGCGCCGGCCGGCGCGCGAGAGAGCAGGTATGTATTCCAACCCGGTCAGCCGCTCCCGCCAGCCTTGCAGCTCGTCGTGCAGGTAGAGGTCCGCTTCGCTGCGGCCGCCGCGGTATAGCGCGATCTGCGGGCAGTCCGGATCGTCGAGCAGCGCGTCGAGCATCGCGCGCACCGGCGCGAAGCCCGTGCCGGTCACCGCCATGATCACCGGCCGGTAGTCCTGGCGGCGAAAGATGAAGGCGCCGTGCGGCAGCTCGATGTCGATCTGCTGACCCGCACGCATCGCGCCCAGCTGCACGTCGGTGAAACGTCCGGCCGGAATCCGG
>DASYPG010000495.1:0-5363 GCA_036006885.1 Burkholderiales bacterium
GTGCCGGACACGAGATTGAATCGCTCCTTCGGCACGATGAGATGGAGGTAGCCCGATCTTGCGCACATCGAGCAGTTGCACTCGGTAACCTGCACGCGCGCGGGGGCGAGCACTTCGAAGCGCACCCGGCCGCAATGGCAGCCTCCCCGATGCGTGACCATCGGGCAACGTTACCCCAAAAGCCGGGACTAGGCGGCGGCGCGGCGCGCGCGCAGCAGCGGCTCGACCTCGCTCGCCGGGGCGGGCGAGGCGAACAGATCGCCCTGGAACACCCGGCAGCCGGCCTCGGCCAGGAAGTCGCGCTGGGCATGCGTCTCGACGCCTTTGGCGACGACGTCGAAGCTGAGGCCCCGGGCGAGGGTGATGAGCGCCTTGGCGAGGCCCGCGCGCTCCGCGTCGACCGGAAGGCCCGCGACGAGCTTGCGGTCGATGCACACCGCGCTCGCGCGCACGTGCTGCAGCATGGGAAGCGACGCATAGCCGGTACCGAAGTCGTCGATGCCGAGGCGCGCGCCGGTTGCGGCCACCCCGGCGAAGTTCTGCTCGAGCTGCTCGGGCATCTGGCGCAGCAGCGTCTCGGGCACCTCGATCAGCAGCGACTCGGGCGGCAGCGCGCTCGTCTCGAGCGCCGCGCGCACCTCTTTTGCGAGCGAGGCGTGGCGCAGCTGGCGCGCGGTGATGTTCACGACCACGCTGAGCGGCTTGATGCCGGCGTCGAGCCAGCGCCGGCCCTGCATGCAGGCCTCACGCAGCACCCAGGCGCCGATCGGCACCAGCAGCCCGGTGTCGTCGGCGAGCGGCAGGAACGCCTCGGGCGCGAGCACGCCGTAGCGGGGATGGCGCCAGCGCAGCAGCGCCTCCGCCCCGACCACCTGCCGGGTGGCGATGTCGATGCGCGGCTGGTACACGAGGAACAGCTCGCCGCGCCCGATGCCGGCCTTCAGCTCCTCGGCGAGCGCGGCGGCGGCGGCGGCGTCCTGGTTGAGCGCCACCGAGAAAAACTGGTAGCCGTTGCGGCCCGCCTCCTTGGCGCGGTACATGGCCGCGTCGGCGAGCCGCAGCAGCGTCGCCACGTCGTGGCCGTCCTGAGGCACGCAGGCGATGCCGACGCTCGCGCCCGAGGAGACCGAGTGCTCGCCGATGCGGTAGGCCTTGGAGAGCTCGTAGACCAGCTTCTGCGCCACCGCGGCGGCCTCGCGCGGCTCGGCGATCTCCTGCAGCAGCACGCAGAACTCGTCGCCGCCGATGCGCGCGATGAAGTCGTCGCCCCGCACGCAGGCGCGCAGGCGCGAGGCGATCACCTTCAGCAGGCCGTCGCCCACGTCGTGGCCCAGGCCGTCGTTCACCTGCTTGAAGTTGTCGAGGTCGATGAACAGCACCGCCGCGGTCTTGTCGTGGCGCCGCGCGTGCGCCACCGCCTCCCGCGCGCGCTCATGGAACATGGCGCGGTTGGGCAGCCCGGTCAGGGTGTCGTGGTGCGCGAGGAACTCCAGGCGCCGGGCGTCGTGCTGCAGCTGGATCGCGGCGAAGCGCAGGTCCTCCTGCGCACGCTTGAGCGCGGTGACGTCGTTGCCGAGCATGTAGAAGCCGAGCACCGCGCCGTCTGGCGCGAGGTGCGGCACGCACGCCACCTGCAGCGAGCGATTGCGCCCGCCGGTGGCCGCATTTTCTCCCATGCTGAACTCGAACTCGACCTGCTCGCCAGCGAGCACGCGCTCGATGTGCGGCTTCATGCGCACGTGGACGTCCTCGCCGAACACCTCGGCGACGGTGCGCCCGCGCATGCGCTCGTGCGAGATGCCGAACCAGTCGTCGTAGGTGCGGTTGCTGAAGCGGAAGCGGTTTTCGCGGTCGAGGTACGAGATGAGCGCCGGCACGTTGTTCGCGACCAGGCGCAGCCGCTCCTCGCTTTCGCGTAGCGCCTGCTCGACCCTGGCGGTGCGCCGCATCGAGCGGCGCGTGATCAGCACCGCGACGCACAGCAGCAGCGCCGAGCCGGCGACCAGCGCGTCGAGCAGCACGCCCGCGGGCCACGGCATTCCCGCGAGCACGCCTCGCATGCCGAGCGCGATCTCGGCGCCCGAGGCCGCGATCAGCACCAGCGCGCCGAGGACGACGAGCGCGGAGGCGAGCGGAACAAGTAGTCGGCGAATCATCGGCGGATCAGGAGGCCTCGACGAGTATCTTGAGCGAGCGTGTTTAGAGCCGCAACGGAAATATTCCACGTCGCTCGGCCTACGGTTGTCGCCGAATCGCGCGAGCGTTGTAGTGGTCTCTCTACGCCGTTCCGAGGGAACTTTTATCGTGGCGTCCGGCCCGTCTGCCGCGCAAGTCGCGCTCCAAGTGTCGCCGCGCATCTGAGGGATGTCGCCGGCAGACCTATAATTAGCCCATGACCTACGTCGTGACCGAAGACTGCATCAAGTGCAAGCACATGGACTGCGTGGAGGTGTGCCCGGTCGACTGCTTCTACGAAGGCGAGAACATGCTGGTGATCCACCCCGACGAGTGCATCGACTGCGGGGTGTGCGAGCCCGAGTGCCCGCCGGCGGCGATCCTGCCGGACTCCGACGGCAAGGCGGAGAAGTGGCTCAAGCTGAACGCCGATTTCTCGGTCAAGTGGCCGAACATCACGCGCAAAGGCACGCCTCCGCCCGACGCGGACGCCTGGAAAGGCGTCCAGGACAAGTTCGAGCAGTACTTTTCGCCGGAACCCGGCAAAGGCGAATAGGATGGAGGACAGATGAAGCCCATTGCAACGCTGTGCCTTGCCTTGACCCTCGCAGCCTGCGCCTCGTTCGACGGCCGCGGCTTGTTGGCTGGCCAGTCGAACGCCGCCGACGTCGAGCGTGTCATGGGCGCGCCCGCCGAGAAGCGGCAGGTCGGTGGCGAAACCTGGTTCTACTACCCGCGCCAGCCGTTCGGCCGCAAGACCTTCGTCGCGCGCGTGGCGGGCGACGGGCGCCTGGTCGCGCTCGAGCAGCGCCTCACCGACGAAAACATCGCGAAGCTCGTCCCGAACGCTACCCGCGCCGAGCAGGTCCACGACCTGTTCGGGCCGCCCTGGTCGGCCGTGAGCTACCCGCGCATGGACCGCATGGTCTGGACCTGGCACATGCGCCACTTCGGCGATCCGGGGGTGCCGGTGTCGCTTAACGTGCAGATGTCGCCCGACGGCGTGGTGCGGGAGGTGTACATCCTCGATGAGTCCAGTGCCGACCGGCTGGTCGCCGGCTTCGATGGCGCAGGAGTCGGCTTTGGATACTAAGAGCGTCGCGCTCGCCTTCGCCCTCGTCTTCGCGCTCGCCGGCTGCGCGAGCTTCGACGGCCGGACCCTCGCGCCCGGCCAATCGAGCGCCGCCGACGTCGAGCGCGTCATGGGCGCGCCCGCCGAGAAGCGCCAGGTCGGAACTGAAACCTGGTACTACTACCCGCGCCAGCCGTTCGGCCGGAAGACCTTCGTCGCGCGCGTGTCCGGCGACGGGCGCCTGGTCGCGCTCGAGCAGCGCCTCACCGACGAGACCGTGGCCAAGATCGTCCCGGACAGCACGCGCGCCAACGAGGTGCGCGATCTGCTGGGACCGCCGTATCTGGCGACGCCGTACGCGCGCCTCGATCGCGACATCTGGACGTGGCACATGCGTCGCTTCGGCGATCCCGGTGTCCCGGTGTCACTCAACGTGCAGATGTCGCGCGACGGTGTGGTGCGCGAGGTGTACGTCCTCAACGAAGGTGGAGGCGCCCTCAGCGGCAGTCGCTAGTCATGCGACGCCGGTTCATGCCCTGGCTGGTTGCCGCCCTCGTCGCCGCGTCCGGCTGCGCCACTTACCGCGACCTGGTGCCCGCGCACTCGACGCGCGCCGACGTCGAGGCGACGCTCGGCCGCCCGGCGGAAGTGCGCGCCCGCAGCGACGGCGAGACCTGGCTCTACTATCCGAACCAGCCCTTCGGCCGCAAGGTGCTGGTCGCGCGCGTCGCGCCCGACGGCAAGCTGATCGCGGTGGAACAGCGCCTGAGCGAGGAGTACATCGCCAAGCTGATCCCGAACCAGAGCAGCCGGGAGGAGGTGCTCGCACTCTTCGGCCAGCCCTACGAGCGCCTCAACGTTCCGCGCATGGAGCGCGACATGTGGACCTGGCACATGCGCCAGTACGCCACGCTTCCCGCCACGCTGAACGTGCAGATGTCCGCCGACGGCGTGGTGCGCGAGATCTACGTCCTGGACGAGAACAACAAGGGCGACTCGAACAAGCACTAGTCAGAGGAGCCTGCGCAGCTCCGTCTTCAGGACCTTGCCGTAGTTGTTCTTGGGCAGCGAGTCGACGAAGCGGTATTGGCGCGGGCGCTTGAAGCGGGCGATGTTGTCGAGGCAGAGCGCGTCGAGCTCGGCTCGCTCCACCGCGCCGCGGGCTACGATGAAGGCGACGACCTCCTCGCCCCATTCCGGGTGCCTGCGCCCCACCACGGAGCATTCCGCCACCGCCGGGTGGCGCAACAGCACTTCCTCGATCTCGCGCGGATAGATGTTGGAGCCGCCGGAGATGATCAGGTCCTTCGAGCGGTCGCGGATGGTGAGGAAGCCTTCGGCGTCGAGGCTCCCGACGTCGCCGGTGTGCAGCCATCCGCGCCGCAGCGTCTTCGCGGTCGCCTGCGGATTGTCCCAGTAGCCGGCCATCACGCAGTCGGAGCGGGTGACGATCTCTCCCACCTCGCCGGCGGGAAGCTCGCGGTCTTCGTCATCGAAGATCTTCACTTCGACGCCGGTGCGGGCAATGCCGCAGGTAGATAGCTTTTCCACACAGTCCGTTCTATGGAGGGTCTGAGGCAGACCCGTAATCGTCATAGGCGCTTCGCCCTGGCCGAAGAGCTGGTACAGGCGCGGCCCGAACAGCTCGATGGCGCGCAGGCAGTCGGTGACGTACATCGGCGCGCCGCCGTAGGTGATGGTCTTGAGGCCGCGCGGCGTGCGCGCCGCGGGGCTCGCGAGCAGGCGCACGATCATGGTGGGCGCGGCGAAGAAGGAGGCGTTCGGCCAGCGCTCGAGCAGCTCGAAGATTTCTGCCGGGTCGAACTGACCGCTCTGCGGAATGACGTTCACCGCGCCGGCCGCGAAGTGCGGCAGGCCATAAAGCCCCGAGCCGTGCGAAAGCGGCGCCGGGTGCAGCGCGGCGTCGGTCGGGGCGAGGCGGTCTATGTCGGCGAAATAGGCCTGCGTCTGGGCGAGCATGTTGCGGTGGGTGAGCACCGCCCCCTTGGGAACCCCGGTGGTGCCACTGGTGTAGAAAAGCCACGCCGGGTCGTCTGGTTCTACTTCTGCGGGAACGGCCTCGTCCGCCAACAGATTTTCATCCATGGCAATACCG
>DASYPG010000496.1:0-14161 GCA_036006885.1 Burkholderiales bacterium
GTTTCGTCCAGAAATATCTCCACCACCGAGGACGGATCGGCGCGCAGCCGCGCGAGCACGGCATGGAAGCCGAAGACCACTCGAGGTTCGCGGTCTGCCTGGCGGCTCATGCGGGCACAAGGTCGATCTTGCGCTGATCGAGGTCGACGCGCACCAGCTTCACCGTCATGCGGTCGGCGAGGCGGAAGCGCTTGCCGGTGCGCTCGCCCAGCAGCACATGGCGAGCGGGGTCGAACTGGAAGTAGTCGCGGCCGAGCTCGGAGATATGCACCAGCCCGTCGACGAAGTAGTCGTCGAGCGTGACAAAAAGGCCGAAAGGCACCACGCCGGTGATGGTGCCGCTGAACGTGCCGCCGACATGGTCGCGCATGTAGTAGCACTTGAGCCACATATCCACGTCGCGGCTCGCGTCATCGGCGCGCCGCTCGGTCTCCGAGCAGTGCTTCCCGAGCGCTTCCCAATCGATCCCGGAATATCCTTTGCCCGCAAGAACCGCCTTGATGGCGCGGTGCACCAGCAGGTCCGGGTAGCGCCGGATCGGAGAAGTGAAATGGACGTAGGAGTCAAACGCCAAGCCGAAATGGCCCAGGTTGTTGGGGCTGTACACCGCCTGCTTGAGCGAGCGCAGCAGGATCGTCTGCAGCAGCGCGAAGTCGGGCCGCTTGCGGATCTTCTCCAGCAACTGGGCGTAGTCGCGCGGCCGCGGGATCTCGCCGCCCGGCAGCATGAGGCCGATCTCGGCGAGGAAGTCGCGCAATGCCGCCACCTTCTCCGCCGACGGGACGTCGTGCACGCGGTACAACGCCGGGTGCGCGTGCTCGGCGAGCAGGTTGCCGGCGCACACGTTCGCCACGAGCATGCATTCTTCGATCAGGCGATGGGCGTCGTTGCGCTGCTCGGCCACGATCTTCTCGATCTTGCCCCCGGCATCGAAGATCATGCGCGTCTCGACGGTCTCGAAGTCGATCGCGCCGCGGCGGTTGCGCGCATCGAGCAACGCCTTGAACGCAGCGTAGAGGGTGTTCAGGTCCTCGTTCGCCTTGCCCGAAGAGAGGTCCTGCCATACCTTGGTGTACGTGAGCCGCGCCGAAGACCTGAATACCGCGGGATAGAACTCGTAGCGCGCGACCTCGCCCCTGGGGTTGATCGCCATCTCGCACACCATGGCGAGGCGATCGACGTTCGGGTTGAGCGAGCAGATTCCATTGGACAGCTTCTCCGGCAGCATCGGGATCACCCGCCGCGGGAAGTACACCGAGGTGCCCCGTTCGCGCGCATCGAGGTCGAGCCCGTCGTCGTGGCGCACGTAGTGGCTCACGTCGGCGATGGCGACCCACAGCCGGAAACCTTTGCCTTCGCTCCCGCAGTAGACCGCGTCGTCGAAGTCCTTCGCCGTCTCGCCGTCGATGGTGACGAAAGGAAGCTTTCTCAGATCCTTGCGTCCCTGGAGATCCTCATCGCGAACCGAATCAGGCGCGGCCTTCGCCTGGGCGAGCGCCCTCTTCGAGAACTCGTGCGGCAGGTCGAACTTGCGCACCGCGATCTCGATCTCCATGCCGGGATCGGCGTGGTGGCCGAGCACCTCGGCGACGCGGCCGATGGGCTGGGCGTGTCGGCTGGGCGGGGCGAGCAGATCCACCGTGACCACCTGGCCCGCTTTTGCGCGGCCTGCCTCGCCGGCAGGCACGAGGATGTCGTGCGCGATGCGCCGGTCTTCGGGCACGAGAAAAAGCACGCCGTGCTCGGCATGCATTCGGCCGACGATGCGGCGCTTCGCCCGCTCGAGCACCTCGACCACGGCTCCGAGCGGCCGGCCGCGGTTGTCGCGCCCGCTCACCCGCACCGCGGCGCGGTCGCCGTGCATCACCTCGCGCATCTCGGCGGCCGGCAGAAACACCGACGGCCCGCCTTCGTCCGGCACCAGGAAGCCGTGACCGTCCGGATGGCCCTCGACGCGTCCGGCAACGAGGGCGATGCGCCGCGCGATGAGCAGCGCGCCGGCGCGGTTCTGCATCACCTCGCCCGAGCGCTCGAGCGCGGAGAGCGCCTCGTCGAAAGCGCGCCGCTCGCGCTTCTTGATCTCGAGGCGCTGGGCGAGCTCGCCGGCCGTGAGCGGCGCGCCGGCGTGATTCAGCGCCTCGACGATCTCGCGCGCATATTCAATCGCGGTGCTCGGCGGCCGCTCTGCGCGATTGCGTCGGCGAAGCGCTGTTTTCTTTGCCTTTTTCTTTGACACCCTAGGGTCCCGCAACTAAAATCGCGCCTCCCCTGCCGAGGTGGCGGAATTGGTAGACGCACTAGGTTCAGGTCCTAGCGGTGGCAACACTGTGGGGGTTCGAGTCCCTTCCTCGGCACCAACCGAATATTACCCGGCCCGAGTCTCCGACCCCGGTATTGCCGCGCTTTGACGCGCGCAGCGCCATGAGCGAATCGCGGCCCCACTTCGCGGCCGCCTTGCACAGAGGAATTGCCGGTAAAACTTACGCTGGGTGGCGCTTTTTGCTTAGCCGCCGCCTTGGTTGCAGCGCGGCAGCCGCTTGAACGCGGCCTTGTACTCCGCGAGGAGCTCTGCTTCCCGGGCGGCCGGATCGAGGCTGATCTCCCAGCCGTAGTGCGTCGCGCGATGCGTGCAGGGGCCGGCGCGACCCGACAGGTGCTCGAGGAGCGCGAACTGGATGCTCACCAGGCTGCCAGAAGCGCGGCCGTAGTAGATGAGCTCGTCGGCTTCCCAGAGGGCGTAGACCCCCGGATCGGCGGGCGAACCCTCGACCATGCTGCGCGTGAATCGATAGCGTCCACCTCCGAACGGCATCCCTTGCGGTCGACTCGAAAAACCGGAGCCACGCGATGCAAGACCGGGGCCGCGCCGCCATAATCCGGCGCTTGGCGACCCCTTCCCCCCAGCGGCCGAGCGCCGGACCGCCCCGGCGCTCGAACGTCGGTCCACGTATCGGGCTGCGGCAGCTCCTGATCGGGCTGTCGCTCGCCGGAATCGTGCCGCTGGCGATCGTGGCCACGGTGCTGCTCGTCGCCCTATGGCGCGCGCGGCAGGCGCGGTTCCAAGAGGTCGCGAGTGCCGAAGCGTATGCACTTGCCGCTCTGCTCGTGATCGTGCTTGTGGCGAGCGGCCTGTTCGCCTGGCTCATCGGCCGCCGCATCGCCGGCGCGATCCAGGCCGCCGCGACCGCGGCCGCGGCGATGAGCTCGGGCAAGCCGCTGCCGCTGGTGCCTTCGCGCGTCGAGGAGGTGCAGGCGCTCATGCAGGCGCTTGAGCGCTCGTCGGCGCGCCTCGCCGCCGCCGAGGCCGACCGCGCGCGAACCGTCGCCGAAGTGGACGCCGTGCTGCAGCAGGAGCGCGCCGAGCGGCGCCAGGCCGAAGCCGCGAGCCGCGCGAAGGACGAGTTCCTCGCCATGCTCGGCCACGAGCTGAGGAATCCGCTCGGTGCGATCGGCGGCGCGATGCGGGTGCTCGAGCGCCTGCCGTCCACGAGCGGCGACCACAAGGCGGCGCGCGACATCATCGCGCGGCAGAGCGCGCACCTCGCGAAGATCGTCGACGATCTGCTCGACGTCGGCCGCGTCGTGAGCGGGCGGATCCTGCTCAGGCGCAACCTGGTCGACGTCTCGCAGGCGAGCGCCGCGGCCGTGGCCACGGTGCGCGCGGCCGAGCGCGAGGGTGAGCATGAATGGACCCTCGAGCTCGCCCCAGTGCTGGTGAGCGCCGATCCGACCCGCATCGACCAGGTGCTCGCGAACCTGCTCGGTAACGCGGCCAAGTTCACGCCCTTCGGCGGGCGCATCCGCGTGCGGCTTGCCGAGCAGGCGGGCGAAGCGGTCCTCACGGTCGAGGACAGCGGGCCGGGCGTGCGGCCCGATCTTCTCCCGCACATCTTCGAGCTCTTCTCCCGGGACGCGGCAGCCGGCGACCACGGCGGCCTCGGGATCGGTCTTGCGCTGGTGCGGCGCCTGGTTGAATTGCATGGAGGAAGCGTCCAGGCGGAAAACCTGGTTCCCCAGGGTGGAGCGCGTTTCACAGTGCGGCTTCCCGCGATCCCGGAGCCCGAGCCGATGGCGCACCACCATGCGCGCCCGCTGCCGACCCCGCGCCCCGCGCGCCAGGCGCGGGTGCTCATCGTCGAGGACAACGACGACTCGCGCGTGACGCTGCAGCGCATTCTGCAGGCCGACGGCCATCTCGTCAGCGCGGCGCGCGACGCCCGCGCCGGCCTCGAAGCGGCCGCCGCCGGCTCGCCCAATATCGCGGTCGTCGACATCGGCCTGCCCGGAATGGACGGCTACCAGTTCGCGCGCGCGATGCGCGAGCGCCTCGGAAACGGCGTGCGTCTCATCGCGCTCACCGGCTACGGCACCGAGGCCGATCGCCAGCGCGCGGCCGAGGCCGGCTTCGACGCCCACCTCACGAAGCCGGTCGACATCGACCGGCTGCTCGCGCTGATCACGGAAACAGCCAGCTAGGAAAAATCGACTCTCAGGCGTCGAACGGGTGGCGCCGCACGATGGTCTCCTCCCGGTCGGGTCCGGTCGAGATGAGGTCGACCGGCACGCCGGCGAGCTCCTCGATGCGCTTGAGGTAGGCGCGCGCACCCTTAGGCAGGGATTCGTACGACCCGATGCCGACGGTGCTCTCCATCCAGCCGGGGAGCTCCTCGTAGACCGGGTCGCAGCGCTCGAGCTCTTCCGCGCCGACCGGGAGGATTTCCGAGAACGCGCCCTCGAGCTTGTAGCCGACGCAGATCTTCACCGCCTCGACGCCGTCGAGCACGTCGAGCTTGGTGATGCACAGCCCCGAAAGCCCATTCAGCTGGATCGAGCGCTTCAGTGCCGCGGCGTCGAACCAGCCGGTGCGCCGCGGCCGGCCGGTCGTGGCGCCGAACTCCTGTCCGCGCTGGCGCAGCCGCTCGCCCAGATCGTCGGACAGCTCGGTCGGGAACGGCCCGCCGCCGACGCGCGTGGTGTACGCCTTGGTGATGCCCAGCACGTAGTGAAGGTGGTGCGGGCCGATGCCCGCGCCCGCCGCCGCGGCGCCGGCGACGCAGTTCGACGAGGTGACGAAAGGATAGGTGCCGTGGTCGATGTCGAGCAGCGAGCCCTGGGCGCCCTCGAACAACAGGTTCTTGCCGGCGCGGTTCGCGTGGTACAGCGCGCGTGGCACGTCGGCGATGAGCGGCGCGAGGCGCGGCGCGAGCGCCAGGGTCTCGTCGAGGGTCTTCTGGTAGCTCACTTCCTCATGCTTGTAGTAATTTTTCAGGACGAAGTTGTGGAACTCGAGCAGCTCGCGCAGCTTCTCCGCGAAGCGCGCGGCGTCGAACAGGTCCTGCAGGCGGATCGCGCGCCGCGCCACCTTGTCCTCGTAGGCCGGGCCGATGCCGCGGCCGGTGGTCCCGATCTTGCGCTCTCCCTTCGCCGCTTCGCGCGCGTGATCGAGCGCCGCATGGTAGGGCAGGATGAGCGGGCAGGCCTCGGAGATGGCAAGGCGCGCCACCACGCCGCGCACGCCCGCGGACTCGAGCTCGTCCATCTCCGCGACCAGCGCCTGCGGCGAAACCACCACGCCGTTGCCGATGAAGCAGTCGACCTCGGCGCGCAGGATGCCCGAAGGGATGAGGTGCAGCACGGTCTTCTTGCCGGCAATTACCAGGGTATGGCCGGCGTTGTGGCCGCCCTGGAAGCGCACTACGCCCTGCGCCCGGTCCGTGAGCCAGTCGACGATCTTGCCCTTGCCCTCGTCGCCCCACTGCGTGCCGATGACGACTACGTTGCGTGCGCTCATGAGCTAGCCTGCCGCGGCCGCGAGACTTCTCAGGTCGATGGAAAAGCCGGTGGCCGGGCGCGCCCGCCCGAACGCCTTGCCGACTTCGTCGTAGCGCCCGCCGCGCGCAACCGGCTGGGATGCGAGCTGAGATCCGGCGCTCGCGCCGCCATCGCAGTAGGCATCGAACACCACGCCGGTATGGTAGTGGTAACCACGCAGCTCCGCGAGGTCCAGGCTGACCGGCAGGCTGCAGGCCTTGGCGAGCCGCCGCAGCGTGCCGAGCGCCCGCGAGAGCTCGGCGAGCTTGGGCAGCTTCTTTTCGGCGAGATCGAGCACCTCGGCGCCGCCGTACAGATCCGGCAACGCGAGCAGCGCTTCGCGGGTTTTCGCATTCAGGCCCCTGGTGAGCTCTTCTAGGCCAGGCGAATCCTTGCGCTGCAACGCCTCGAACAGCTCGCCTTCGAGCTCAGGCTCGACTCCGGCGCCGTGGGCGATGGCGCGGAACACTGACACGTGACCGATGTCGACGCGCGCGTTGCGCACGCCCGCCAGCTCGAGCGCCTGGCAGAGCAGCCGCAGGATCTCCAGGTCGGCTTCGACGCCCGCGTCGCCGTAGAGCTCGGCGCCGATCTGGATCGGCTCGCGCGTCGCCGCGGGCCCGGCGGGACGCGTATGCAGCACGCTGCCGCAGTAGCACAGGCGCGTCACGCCTTCGCGGTTGAGCAGGTGCGCGTCGATGCGCGCCACCTGCGGCGTGATGTCGGCGCGCAGTCCCATCATGCGGCCCGAGAGCTGATCCACCACCTTGAAGGTGCGCAGCTCCAGGTCGTGCCCGGTGCCGGTGAGCAGCGAATCGGTGTACTCGATGAGCGGCGGCATCACGAGCTCGTACTGCTTACTGAAAAACAAGTCCAGAATAGAACGGCGAAGCATCTCGATGCGCATCGCCTCGGCGGGAAGGATGTCGTCGATGTACTCGGGCAGGATCCAGCGCATCACTGCAGCCAGGTCTTGGCGTAAAGGATGAGCAGGCCGATCAGCATCGACGACAGCCCGACGAAGCGGATCTGCCCGTCCGACATCTGGGTGATGCGGCGAAACGTGTCGCGCCAGAGGTTAGGCGCGAGGAACGGTAGCACCCCCTCGAGAATCAGCATGAGGGCGAGCGCCAGAAGGAAGGTAGTGCCCATGCGTCATTTTTTTGGCTGCGAAGGCTTGCCCATCGAATCCCGGAAGTAGCGCAGGAAGTCGGAGTTCGGCTCGATCACCATGATGTCATTGCGGCCGCGGAAGGTGTTGCGGTAGGCCTCCATGCTGCGGTAGAAGGCGAAGAACTCCGGGTTCTGGCTGAACGCCGCGGCGTAGATCGCCGCCGACTTCGCGTCGCCCTCGCCGCGCACGCGCTGCGCGTCGCGATAGGCTTCGGCAAGCAGCACCTCGCGCTGCCGGTCGGCGTCGGCGCGGATCTTCTCGGCGTCGGCCGCGCCGGTCGAGCGTAGCTCGTTGGCGATGCGCTTTCTTTCCGCCTCCATGCGCCGGTAGACCGACTCCGAGACCTCCTGCGGCAGGTCGACGCGCTTCAGGCGCACGTCGATGATGGCGACGCCGATGCGCTTGAGGTCCTGGTCGACCTTCTCGCGCACGCGGCTCATGATCAGCTCGCGCTCGCCCGAGACCACGTCGTGCAGGATGCGCGCGCCGAACTCGTCGCGCAGCACCCCGGAGACGGTCTGCTTGATGCGCGTCGCGGCGCGGAACTCATCGCCCTGAACCGAGACGTAGTACTGGCGCACGTCGGCGATGCGCCATTTCACGAACGAGTCGACCAGCACCGGGCGGTTGCCCTGGGTGAGGAAGCGAAGCGGCTCGGCGTCGTCGAACGTGAGAATGCGCATGTCGAAGTAGCGCACGTTCTGGAGCAGCGGCCACTTGAAGTGCAGGCCCGGCTTCTGCACCACCTCCTTCACCTCGCCCAGCTGGAACACGATCGCGTTCTGGCGCTGGTCGACGGTGAAGAGCGCGCTCGAGACCAGCAGCACGATGACCACCACCAAGGCAAGTAATGGACCGAGTGCTCTCATCGGTCGGCCCGTTCCCGGTTCCTCAGGGTATCGCGCGAGCGCGGGCCGCCTTCGGTCGTGGCCTCGGCCGGCGGCTGGCGCGGCGCCGCCGAGGCCTCGCCGCCGGCGGGCGCGGCCGCGTTCTGCAGCAGCCGGTCGAGCGGCAAGTAGAGGAGATTGCCGCCGCCGCGGTAGTCCATCATCACCTTGCTGGTCGAGCTGAGCACCTGCTGCATCGTCTCGATGTAGAGGCGCTCGCGCGTGACCGCCGGCGCCTTGGCGTATTCGGTCAGCACCTGGCGGAAGCGCACCGCGTCGCCATCGGCGCTCGCGATGACGCGCTGGCGGTAGCCGTCGGCCTCCTGCTGCAGGCGCGAGGCGGTGCCGCGCGCCCGCGGGATTACGTCGTTGGCGTAGGCCTGCCCCTCGTTCTTCTGCCGCTCGCGGTCCTGGGCGGCCTTCACTGCGTCGTCGAACGCCGCTTGCACCTGCTCGGGCGGCTGCGCGTTCTGGACCGTCACCGTGCTCACCGTGATGCCGGTCTTGTAGCGGTCGTGGATCTGCTGCATCAGGTCGCGCGCCTTGTTCGCCACGTCGACCTGCGTCTCGCCCAGGATCTGGTCCATCGAGCTCTTGCCGATCACCTCGCGCATCGCGGTCTCGGCGATTTGCATGGCCGACTCGTCGGGACGGCGCACGTTGAACACGAACTCGGAAGCGTCCTTCACCAGGTACTGCACCGCGAACTGCAGGTCGACGATGTTCTCGTCGTCGGTGAGCATCAGCGACTCTTTCAGGACCTTGGTGCGCACGTTGTTGCGGTAGCCCACCTCGAGGGTGCGCACCTGAGCGAGGTTGACGATCTCCTGGGACTGGATCGGCCAGGGCAGGCGCCAGCGCAGGCCGGCGTTGGTTTCCTGCGAGAAGCGGCCGAAGGTGAGCACGATGCCGCGCTGGCCTTCGACCACGATGTAGAAGCCGCTCGCGAGCCACACCAGCACGATCAGGATGAGGACCAGGCTCGCGCCGCCGCCGATCTGCCACGACGAGGGTGTGCGCGGCGGCTCGTCGCCGCCGCGGCGCCGGCGGCCGAACAGCTCCGACAGGCGCCGGTTGAAGTTGCGCCAGAGCTCGTCCAGGTCGGGCGGGCCCTGGTTACCCCCGCCCGGGCCCTGCGGCCCGCGGGAACCGCGGCCCCAATTGGGGTCGTTCAGTGACATGGGTTAAGTTGGTAGCAGTGGGTGCGTCGGCGCCGCGGCTGCGCGGCGCGCCGCCGAGCGCTCTTTCGCGAACTCGGCGATGGTCGCACGCAACTCCGGCAGTCCGGCGCCGCTGCGCGCGCTCACGAAGACGCGGCAGATCCTACCATATTGATCGCGCTCGACTCCCGGCTCCAGCCCGGCGAGGTCGATCTTGTTCCAGACCAGGAGCCGCGGCGCATCGCCGGCCGGGATTTCGGCCAGCACCTTGTCCACCTCCCGAGCCTGCTCGTCGCGCGTGGCCGAGGCCGCATCGACCACGTGCAGGAGAAGGTCGGCCTGCACCGTCTCCTCCAGCGTGGCGCGGAACGCGGCCACCAGGCCGTGGGGCAGATCGCTGATGAAGCCGACGGTGTCGGAGATCACGACATTTCCGGCGTTCTCCAGCCAGATGCGACGAGTGGTGGTGTCCAGCGTGGCGAAAAGCTGGTCGGCCTCGTACGCCTTGGCGTGCGCGAGGGCATTGAACAAGGTCGACTTGCCGGCATTGGTATAGCCCGCGAGTGACACCGACAGCACGTCGCCGCGGGCGCGCGCGCGTCGTTGAACCATTCTTTGCTTTTTCAGGGTCTCAAGCTTGGATTTCAGAACGCGAACCCGGTTGGCGATGTAGCGCCGGTCGAGCTCGAGCTGGGTCTCGCCCGGGCCGCCGGTCTTGCCCAGCCCGCCGCGCTGGCGCTCGAGGTGGGTCCAGCCGCGCACCAGGCGCGTCGACAGGTGCTCGAGCTGCGCAAGCTCCACTTGCAGCTTGCCCTCGTTGGTTTGCGCGCGCTGCGCGAAAATCTCCAGGATGAGCTCGCTGCGGTCCATTACGCGCCTCTGCAGCTCCTTTTCCACGTTTCTTTCCTGGGCCGGAGAAAGCGCATGGTTGAAGATGACGAAGGCGGCGTTCAGCTCGCCCGCCGCGCGCTCGATCTCGGCCACCTTGCCGCTGCCGGCATAGAACTTGGGATCGGGTCTTTGCCTTTTTCCCCGGACCACCCGATGACGGCGCACGCCGGCACTCTGCACCAGGCGCACCACTTCCTCGACGCTCTCCTCGTAGACGTCGTCGCCGAAATCCAGGCACACGATGATCGCTGCCTGTGGGTCGGCAGCTGGGCGCGAGGTTTCCTGGAGGTGTTGCTGCAAACTACTCGGCGTCCTTGTCGGCTCCCAGGGTGATCGGGCGCGACGGCACCACGGTGGAGATGGCGTGCTTGTAGACCATCTGGGTCACGGAGTTGCGCAGCAGCACGACATACTGGTCGAACGACTCGATCTGGCCCTGCAGCTTGATGCCGTTGACGAGATAGATCGAAACCGGGACATGCTCCTTGCGCAGCGTGTTCAAAAACGGGTCTTGTAGCAACTGGCCCTTGTTGCTCATGTTCTTCTCTCTTGGGGGTTTTGTAGCGTTACTTTAATTGATTTTCTTGGGGTTTTCTAGCTTCGCAGCGCCGCTAACCCGCCGCTAACCTAGTGCGAGCGGGGGTGTTACGTCGCCGCATTGGGCGCGATGGCGCAGAGCGTGATCCATCAGCACGCAGGCGAGCATGGCCTCGGCGATGGGGCTGGCGCGGATGCCGACGCAAGGGTCGTGGCGCCCGGTGGTCTGGATCGTGGTGGCCTGGCCGCGGATATCGATCGTGCGGCGGGGGAGCCGGATGCTCGAGGTCGGCTTGAGCGCGATCGACACCGTGATGTCCTGCCCGGTGGAGATGCCGCCCAGCACCCCGCCGTTGTTGTTGGAGAGGAACCCCTGCGGGGTCATCTCGTCGCCGTGCTCGCTGCCTTTTTGCGTCACCGCCGCGAACCCCGCGCCGATCTCGACGCCCTTCACCGCGTTGATGCCCATCATCGCCGCCGCGATGTCGGCGTCGAGGCGTCCGTAAACCGGCTCACCCCACCCGACGGGCACCCCGCTCGCGACCACGTTGACCCGCGCGCCGCAGGAGTCGCCGCTTTCGCGCAGGGCGTCCATGAGCTTCTCGAGCTGCGCCACGATCCCCGCGTCGGGCACGAAGAACGGGTTCTTCTCCACCTCTTCCCAGTCATGAAACTCGATTTTCTGACCGCCCACCTGGGCCAGATAGCCGCGCACCACCACGCCAAACTTTTGCCTCAGGTACTTCTTGGCGATCGCGCCGGCGGCCACGCGCACCACGGTCTCGCGCGCCGAGGCGCGCCCGCCGCCGCGCGTATCGCGCGCGCCGTACTTCTGGAAATAGGTGTAGTCGGCATGGCCGGGCCGGAATTTCTGCGCGATCGCGGCGTAGTCCTTCGAGCGCTGGTCCTCGTTGCGCACCAGGAAGCCGATGGCCGTGCCGGTGGTGCGGCCCTCGAACACGCCGGAGAGGATCTCGACCGTGTCGGACTCGCGCCGCTGCGTCACGTGGCGCGAGGAGCCCGGTTTTCTTCTGTCGAGCTCCTTTTGAATGTCGGCCTCCGAAAGCTCGAGCCCCGGGGGACAGCCGTCGACCACCCCGCCGTAGGCCGGCCCGTGCGACTCCCCGAACGAGCTCACGCAATAGAGCGTGCCGAAGCTGTTGCCGGACATCGGGCCATTCTATTCGAAGAACTTGCGCGGCTCGAATACGCCCGCCAGCCGCGGCGGTCCCGATGACGAAATAGCTGCGCTTCAGGGACGCTTCAGACGATCGAGTTCTTGATGTAGCCCTTCAGCATCCGGTTCTCGAAGTCCTGCTCCTCAAGCACCGCCTTGGCCACGTCGCGGAACGAGATCACGCCGAGGAGCCTGCCCTCCCTCATCACCGGCAGGTAGCGCGCGCCGCTCTCGAGCATCGTGCGCCGCAGGTCGTTCACCTCCATGTCGGGAGTGGCGGTCACTGGGTCGCGGTCCATAATGTCGCCGACCTCAAGGTCTCCCAGAGAGCCGCCGCGCAACGCCAGCGCGCGCAGGAGCTCGTGGAACGTGAGCATGCCGACCATGCGCTCGCGCTCCAGGACCACGAGCGATCCCAGGTTTTCGCGCGCCATGGTGCGCACCGCCTCGGTCGCCTGCCCCGAGGGCTCGATGCACAGCAGCCGGTTGCCCTTGACCCGAAGGATTTCCTGGACCTGCATGGTGACCCTCCTTAACGCCCACGCGAGCGGCCTTTCAGAATACTCTTTTCAGCTATGACGCAAAAGACAGTGCTGGTCACCGGCGCCAGCCGCGTCGCGGTGGCGGATCTAGACCGCCCGGACGGCGGCAGCGCGGCCGCGTTCTTCCGCTGCGACGTCTCGAGCGAGGCGTCGGTCAGGACCTGCGTGCGGGCGCTGCTGCGCCGGTACGGGCCGGCTGGACGCTTTGATCAACAACGCCGGGCTCGCCGACCCGGCCGCTCCGCCGGGCCGGCTTCATCACGGGGCAAAATTTCGTCGTCGACGGCGGAATGAGGCGCAAGGTGATTTACCTCTAGCGCACGAGAATCGTCGCCAGCCCGAGCAGCATTCCCATGCTCACCACGTCGGTCGCGGTGGTGAGGAAGATGCTCGAGGCAGTGGCAGGGTCGAACCCCAGGCGCTTGAGCGTGAGCGGCACCAGCGCGCCCGAGACGCCGCTCGCGATGCACGCGCCGATCATGGCGAGGAACACCACGAAGCCGAGCATGAACGGGCGCGCCTGGTGCTGCCCGGCCGCGGTGACGAACATTCCGATGCCGGCGGCGAGGCCCACGCCGACGCCGTTGAGGCACCCGAGCCAGGCTTCCTTCGACACCAGGCGCCGCTCGGCGCCGTGCCTGAGCTCGCCGAGCGTCATGCCGCGCAGAGTCACCGCCAGCGCCTGGCAGCCGGTGTTGCCCGACTGGCCCGCGAGCACCGGCAGGAAGAGCGCGAGGATCACGAGGCGATCGAGCGTGTCCTGGAACAGGCCGACCACCGCGGCGGCGAGAAACGCGGTGACCAGGTTGAGCTGCAACCACGGGTGGCGCAGCTTCAGGCTGTGGTACCACGGCGTCGCGATGCGCTCCTCTTTCTCCACGCCCATCATGCTGCCCGCCTGCAGCGAGATCTCGATCGCCTGGGCCTCGAACATCGCCTGGCCGCGCACCAGCCCGGTGAGGCGCCCGGCGGCGTCCACCACCGGATACACGGGATAGTGGCGGTCGAGCACCTGCTGCATCGCTTCCCTGAGCGGCATCGCCGCCTGCAGCACGAACGGGTCTTTCGCCATCACCTGCGCCAACGTCGCGGGCTTCGCGCCGAAGAGAAGGTCGCGCATGGTGACGATGCCGGTGAGCCTGCCCTCGCCGTCGAGCACCCAGACATAGGTGATGCGGTTACTCTTCACGCTCTCGCGCAGCGCCTCGACGGTCTCCTCCACGGTCCACTCCGGCGTGAAGGCGCCGATCACCGGTTCCATCAGCCGGCCGATGGCGTCGTGCTCGTAGAACTGCTCGAGCTTGCGCGCGGCGGCGTCGGCCGACCGCGTGCGAATCTCCTCCGCGAGCTCGGCGGCGATGTCCATGCTTGCCCCCCGTTTCCTTGGGCTCGAGCGAGGATACCAATAGTCTTTTCAGGGCATGGAGGACATTCGCCCTCTGCGGATGAACGTGGCACAATTCAATCGTGACGCCACGCGCCATCACCATCCGTCTCGCCGAGCCGCGCGATGCCCAGGCCATCGCAATGATGTCGCGCGACTTCATCGAGGCGGGCCTGGGATGGAAATACGACGCGGCGCGCGTGATGCGCGCGATCCGAGATCGCGAAACCCTCGCCGTCGTGGCGTGCGAAAGCGGCAAGGCGGCCGCAGCCTCTACGGCCGCCGGCACGCGCGGCGCTACCACCGGCTTCGCCATCATGGAGTTCGGCGACGAGCGCGCGCACCTCGTCCTGCTCGCGGTGCGTCCCTCGCACCGCAGGCTCGGCATCGGCCAGCGGCTGCTCGAGTGGCTGGTCGAATCGGCGCGCGTTGCGGGTATGGCGAGCATTCATCTCGAGTTGCGTTCGAACAACGACGCCGCGCGGCGCTTCTACCGGGCGATGAGCTTCTACGAGACGGTGCTCGTTCCCGGTTACTACCGCAGCGGCGAGGGCCGCAAGGAAGGCGCGTTGCGCATGCTGCGCGTGCTGCGCGCGCC
>DASYPG010000497.1:0-4319 GCA_036006885.1 Burkholderiales bacterium
GCAGCACGCGGCCGAGGTCCTCGGGCGTGCCGGCGGCGATGTCGCAGCCTTGCGCCTCGAAGCGCTCGCGCATCGCCGGATCGGCGAACATCCTCGCGAGCGCGCCGTGCAGGCGCTCGATGACGGGCTTCGGCGTGGCGGCGGGCGCCACCATCGCCACCCAGGACTCGGTCTCGAAGCCGGAGTAGGTCTCGGCGATCGTCGGCAGCCCGGGATAGAACTTGGAGCGCGAACGCGAGCTGATGCCGAGCGCGACCAGCCTGCCGCTCTTGACGTACTGAGGGATCGGCCCGCCGCCCTGGATCAGCATGACCTGAACCTGGCCGGAGAGCAGGTCCTGCAGCGCCGGCCCGCCGCCCTTGTAGTGCACCGGAACCGTGTCGATGCCGGCGATATCCTTGAAAAGCTCGTACGCGAGGCGGCTGGAGGAGGCCGGGCCGGCGGAAGCGTAGTTGAGCTGCGCGCCGCGCTGCTTCGCGAGCGCGACGAAGTCCTTCACGCTATGCACGCCGAGGCTCGGGTGCACCAGCAGCACCTGCGGATAGCGGCAGAGCTGCATGACCGGCGCGAAGTCGCGGATCGGGTCCCACTTCAGGTTCTTGAAGAGCAGCGCGTTGCTCGCGAAGGTGTCGAAAGTGACGAGCAGCGTGTGGCCGTCGGGCGGCGATTCGGCGACCTGCTGCGTGCCTACGATGCCGCCCGAAGTGACGCGGTTCTCGACGATGAAGGGCTGGCCGAGCGCTTCGGAGAGCTGGGTCGAAAGCAGGCGCGCCACCAGGTCGCTCGCGCCGCCGGGGCTCGCGGGGACCACGATGCGCACCGGCTTCGTCGGATAGGATTGCGCCGTGCCGGATACAGCCCACACTACGGCGACGCAGGTAAGCAGCGCGCGAAGCATCCACCCCTCTCCTCGAAACCGGGCCGAGCCCGATTCCGGGGATTAGAGCATGGCGCTAGCTCAGCTTGAAAGCCTCCAGGACCCGTCGCGCTGGCGGCAGGCGGTTCCCTGGGACGCGTCCTTCATGTTGCCGTGCTCAGTGAGCATGCTGTAGCGCCGGCATTCGACGCCTCTTCCGGCGACGGGCACGAGCCCGACCGGAGTCATCGTGTAGTACGCGCCGTGCTGCGGGTTGTGCCAGCGGACGGACTGCTTGAGGCTCGCGTATTCCATCGCCTGGGCGGCGCACGCCTGGTCGGCGTCGTCCATGGATTTGCCGACCGCGCCGCCGACGACCGCGCCGATGACCGCGCCGCCCACGGTGGTAACCACGCGCTCGTCGCCCTTGCCGACCTTTGCCCCGACGACGGCGCCGACCGCGCCGCCGAGCGCCGCGCCGAGCACCTCGCGGTTGCACTCGATCTGCTGCGCCTGCGGCTCCGGCGGGACCGCGCGGGGCAGAGGCTCGTGGCCCTGCATCCCCACGCGCTGCGGGAAGGCGATGCCTCTGCAATCGCCGCTTTGCTCGACCCTGGAGCGGCCGCTGCGATAGCTGTATTCGTATCGGTAGCGGCAGCTCTCGTCGCGAAACTCGTACTTGTAGCGCTCGGCGCTGTTCTCGAACTTGGTATACGGGCCCGAATCCGGGTGGCGGTCCTCGTCGTGATCCCGATCGTGTTTCGCGAAAGCCGCCTGGCCCAGCGCGACCGCCACCGCCACGGCGATCAGCACTTCCTTCGTCCGCATGGGTTCTCCCGAGTTCTTGTGCCGCCGATTCTAGGTGCGGCGCTCGGGGAACGCGGTGACGCTTTACCGCTCCTCGTCGATCCAGTGCTCGAGGCGCCCCAGCCCCTCGATCTCGATCTCGACGCGATCGCCGGGCTGAAGGAATTCGTTGCGCCCGGCCCCCACGCCGGCAGGGGTGCCGGTGAGGACGAGGTCGCCGGGGTGCAGCGTCGCCACGCTCGACAGGTGCGAGATCTGCTCGGCGGTGGAAAAGATCATCCGGCTGGTGTTCGAGTCCTGCTTCAGGGCGCCGTTCACCCATAGCCGGATGGCGAGGCGTTGCGGATCGGGCACCTCGGCTGCGGGGGTGATCCACGGGCCAAGCGGACAGCTTCCTTCGAAGCCCTTGTGAGCGGTCCAGTCGAAGTGGAACGGATTCCCCGGCGGCAGCGCGCTGCGGCGCGAAAGGTCGCGCGCCGAGAGGTCGTCGGCGATGGTGTAGCCCGCGACATGGTCGAGCGCCCTCTCGACCGGCACGTTGCGTGCCGGCTTCCCGATCACCGCGACCAGCTCGGCTTCCCAGTCGAGCTTCTGCGAGCCGCGCGGACGTGCTACGCGGGCACGCGGCCCGACCACGCAGGCCCGCGCCGGCTTCATGAAGAACCACGGCTTCAGCCCGAGCTTGCGCGGGTCCTGCGGCGGCGGGAGCTTCTGCGCTCGCGCCATTTCCTCGACGTGGTCGGCGTAGTTCGCGCCTGCACAGTAGATCGCTCCGGGATAGAGGAGCGGCGCGTGCAGTGTCACTTCCCCCACCGGCACCCCGCCCGCGGCCGGCTTGGAAATCGACGGCAATTGAAGAAGTTCCTGAACCGTGGGGCGCGGCGCCTCGAAGACCTGGTCGTCGACGAGCAGTCCCGCTCGGGGCGCGCCGCTGCCCAGCGAAAAATTGACAAACTTCATGAGGGCTCCTCCATCAGGGTGCGCAGCTCCTCGAGCACGGCATCGGGCACCGGAATGCCGTCGCGGCGGCGTTGCTCCGCGGCACGGGCGCCGCGCTCGCCCGGAAGGAGGATCTCCACCCCTGGCTGCGGGGGCAAGGCCTTGATCGCGCGGGCAAGCCTTCCCGCCTGGCGCCGGAACTCGCCCGGATCGACGAAGCGCGCCAGGTCGAGCGCGATCACGGCGCCGTTCTGCCGGTGGCGCGCGCCGAGCGCGGTGCGCTCGAGGGCTTCGGCGAGGAGCGGGTTTGCCGTGACGAGGCTCGTCATGCACTCGATGAGCAGCGACAATCCCGAGCCCTTCGCGCCTCCGAGCGGCAGCAGGATCGCTGCGGCCTGGGGATCGGTGGTTTCGACGCCGTTTGAATCCAGGGCAGAGCCCGACAGGAGAGGTTCGCCGCGTTGCTTCGCCTGCCTCAGCTTGCCCATGGACACGATGCTGGAAGCCATGTCGAGCGCGATCGGCCCTTGCTCGCCGGGAACGGCGAGCGCGAGCGGTGCGGTGGAGACGCCCGCTGCGCGCGCCCCGTGGTAGGCCATGTTGGCGGTGGAAGCGGAAAAGGCGATCGCCGCCATGCCGCGCTCCGCCGCCATGTGGGTGTAGTACCCGAGCGCACCGGTGTGCGTGGTGGCGCGCACAAGGCAGACCCCGGCCCCCGCTTCGCGAGCCTTCTGCATCGCAAGCTCGGCGGCCCGCGTCATGGCGATCGGCCCCGCGGCGCGGTCGGCGTCGAGCAGGACGCACGCGGCGGTTTCGTTGCGCGCCGCCAGTGCCGGACGCGGATTGAGGTCCCCCGCGCGGATGAAGCGGACGTAGGACGGCACTCGCAGCACGCCGTGCGTATCCATCCCGCGCAGGTTCGCCCAGACCAGCACCTTCGCCACCGTTTGCGCGTGCTCGTCGGACAATCCTTCGCTGCGGAAAATCCGGCAGACCCAGCGCTCCAGGCGCTCGACGGAAAAGCGGGGTCCGTCTTGTGTCATGCCGGAAAGTAGCGCTTCAGCCAGTCGCGTACCACCGCCTGCACCATCGGGTTGTCGTCGCTGAAGAGGAAGTGGTCGACCTCGGCGAAAAGGTGCAGGTCGGTGGGCTGGCCGGCATGCGCGAAAAGATCGATCGACTGCTCGGTGGGCGTCACGCTGTCGTCGGCGGGATGGAGCAGCAGCAGGGGGCGCGGCGCGATCTTGCCGACGACCTCGTTGGCGGTAAAGGCGTACATGCTCTCGACCACTTCGAAGGGGAATTCGAGGATCGAACCCGGGGCGAGGTTGCCGCGCAGGCCGGGGCGGATCGGCACGATGTCGTAGCGCGGGACCATCATGCGCTCGCCGCGCGCGCTTCGGCGGCGGCCTTCTTCCATCATCGCGCTGAAGCGCTGCCACGCCTCGGGCGAAGCGTGCTGCTTGCGGAACTTCTTCTCGCCGTGGCCCCAGCCGCCCGAGGAAATGCACGCCGCGACGCGCGCGTCGGTGCCGGCGGCGTACACCGCCACCGCGGCGCCAAAGCTGTGGCCGAACACCGCGATGCGCTTCGGATCGGCGTAATCGGTGGTGCAGAGGAAGTCGAACGCGCTCTTCGTGTCGGCGACCTGCTCCAGGCAGATGACGCGCCCGCGCTCGCCTTCGCTTTCGCCGCAACCGCGCATGTCGAAGCGCAG
>DASYPG010000498.1:0-13461 GCA_036006885.1 Burkholderiales bacterium
AGCGGCGAAGGTGGCCGAGCGCAATCCCGCCCAGTACGACCCCAACGTCAAGTTCGCCAACGCGCTCACGCGCGAGACCAACGTCAAGCAGATGCGCGATCGCGCGCCCAAGCTTTCCTCGATCGAGGTGCGGCTGAAGGATATGGACCGGATGGGAATCGACATCCAGGCGGTGTCCCCGGCGCCGCAGCAAACCTATTACTGGACCGAGGCCGGCGAGGGGCAGGCGCTCGCCCGCATGGTGAACGAGCGCCTCGCCGAGATCGTTTCCAAGTGGCCCGATCGCTTCGTCGCGCTCGGCACCGTTCCGCTCCAGGACGCCTCGCTCGCAGTCTCCGAGCTCGAGCATGCGGTGAAATCGCTCGGGCTCCGAGGCGTCGAGATCAATCCCAGCGTGAACGGCTTGGACCTGACGGATCAAAAACTGAATCTGGAACGATTTTTCGCCAAGGCCGAGGAGCTCGGTATCGTCATCTTCATGCATCCGATCGGCTTCACCCACGGCGAGCGGCTGATGAACCACTATTTCAACAACGTCATCGGCAACCCGCTGGAAACGACCGTGGCCGCGAGCCACCTCATCTTCGACGGGGTGATGGAACGCCATCCGAAGCTCAAGGTGGTGCTGCCGCACGCGGGCGGCTTCCTCGCCCACTACTGGGCGCGCATGGACCACGCCTGGAAGGCGCGTCCCGACTGCCGCACCGCCATCAAGAAGAAGCCTTCGAGCTACCTCGAGAAGTTCTATTTCGACACCATCACCTTCGACCAAACGATGCTCGGGAACATGGTCAAGCGCTATGGCGCCGACCATGTGGTGCTCGGCACCGACTATCCTTACGACATGGGCATGGAGCATCCGGTCGATTTCATCGGCGGGACCAGGGGCCTTTCCGCTTCGGACAAGAGCAGGATCATGGGCGCAAACGCCGCCCGACTTCTTGGAATCGGTGCAAGTCGCAAGAAACGCGGCTAGCCGCCGGCCGACGTCCCACGCTAGAATCCAAAATCCAAAGGAGGAGTCCGAATGAATGTCACGAGAAGGAAGGTGCTCGGCGCGGCGGGTGCGGTCGCGCTTAGCGCCACGATTCCTGTAAGGCGCGCGCGCGCGCAGCAGAACGCGGTGAAGATTGGCATGAGCATGCCGCAGACCGGATCGCTCGGCGCGGGCGGGCAGGCTGCGCTGCTCGCGCTGCGCATGTGGGTCGACGACGTGAACCAGAAGGGCGGCCTGCTCGGCCGCAAGGTCGAGTTCATCGTCTACGACGACCAGACCAACCCGGCCAACGTTCCCGGGATCTACACCAAGCTGCTCGACGTGGACAAGGTCGATCTCCTGATCGCGCCTTACGGCACGGTGCCCACGGCGCCGCTCATGCCGATGGTGAAGCAGCGCAACCTGCTGCTCATGGGCAACTTCTCCTTCCAGGTGAACGCGAAGGTGCACCACGACATGTGGTTCAACAACTCGCCGTGGAACGACGCCGCGAGCTGGTCGGACGGCTTCGTGAAGAACGGCCAGAAGCTCGGCTCCAAGACCATCGCTTTCCTCGCCGCCGACCAGGAGTTCGCGCAGAACCTGGCGAACGGCGCGCGCGAGCTCGCCAAGAAGGCGGGCATCCAGGCAGTGTACGACCAGAACTATCCGCCGACCACCACCGACTTCTCGTCGCTGGTGCGCGCCATCCGCGCGGCGAAGCCGGACATGGTGTTCGTCATGTCCTACCCGAACGACTCGGTGGCGATCGTGCGCGCGGTCAACGAGATCGGCGTCGGCTCCGGAGTCAAGATGTTCGGCGGCGGCATGGTGGGGCTGCAGTTCACCCCGATCATGCAGTCGCTCGGCAGCCAGCTCAACGGCATCGTTAACTACAACTCCTACGTGCCCGGAATGAAGTACCCCGGCATCGAGGACTTCCTCGGCCGCTACGCGAAGAAGGCGGCCGAAGCCAAGGTCGACCCGCTCGGCTTCTACCTGCCGCCGTTCAACTACGCTATCGGCCAGATGCTCGAGCAGGCGGTGAACGGCACCAAGAGCCTCGACCAGAAGAAGATGGCCGAGTACCTGCGCACGAGCGAGATGAAGACCATCGTCGGCCCGATCCGCTACGACAAGACGGGCGAGTGGGCCAATCCGCGCGTGGTGCAGGCCCAGTTCCGCGGCGTGGTGGACAAGGACGTGGAGCAGTTCCGTCAGCCCGGCAGGCAGGTGGTGATCTACCCGGACGACTACAAGACCGGCGATGTGATCGCGCCGTTCGAGAAAGCGCGCTCGGCAAAGGGATAAGCGCGACCCTTGAATCGTGCAAACGGCGCGGCATGACCGCGCCGTTTTCTTAGGGGCCTATGTTTTTTTCGTTCGACCTGCTGCTCGAGGCGGTGCTTTTCGGCGTGCTGCTGGGGTGCTTCTACGCCGCGGTGAGCATCGGACTGTCGGTTTCTTTCGGCCTGCTCGACGTGCCGCACGTCGCTCACCCGGCGGTGATGATCCTCGGCTCGTATTTCACCTATGTCCTGGCGGCTTACGGCTTGGACCCGATCGTCGCCGGCGTGCTGCTGATGCCGGTGTTCTTCCTCCTAGGCATCCTGATCTACCGCTTCTACTACGAGACCTTCGAGAAACGCGGCACCGAGGCGTCGGTGCGCGGGCTCGCGTTCTTCTTCGGCCTCGCCTTCATCATCGAGGTGGGCCTGATCCTCGGCTTCGGCGTCGACCAGCGCACGGTGCAGGCTGCGTATATCGGGTCGAGCCTGGAGCTCGGCGAATACCGCATCCCGTACCGCATGCTGGTGGCCTTCGGCGTCGCCCTGGTCCTCACCTTCTCGCTGACGCTCTACCTCTCGAAAACGTTCACCGGCCGCGCCATCAAGGCGGTGGCGCAGGACGAGCCCGCGCTGCGCCTCATGGGCGCGAACCCGGTGCGCATCAAGCAGTGGGCGTTCGGCATCGCCACCGGCGTGAGCGCGCTCGCCGGCGCGATGCTGATCATCGTCGGCCCGGTCGAGCCGGCGATGGACCGCCTGTACATCGGCCGCACCTTCTGCGTGGTGGTGCTCGCCGGCCTCGGGAGCATGACCGGCACGCTCGCCGCCGGCCTGATACTCGGCATCGCCGAGTCCATCGTGCTGATGATGACTGGTGCTTCGTGGGCTCCGGCGGTCGCTTTCGGTCTGCTCCTCGTCGTCCTCGGGATTCGACCGCAAGGACTGTTTGGTCGATGAAATACTGGATCGGCGCCGCGGCTGTCCTGGTCATCGCCTTCCTCACGGCGCTGTCGGGTCTGAACGAGTACTTCTTCTACGCCGCGTTCATCGTGCTGCAGTTCATGGTGCTCGCCACGGCCTGGAACATCCTCGGCGGCTACGCCGGCTACGTCAACTTTGGCACCGCGGCCTTCTTCGCCATCGGCGGCTATACGGCGGTGGTGCTGTTCAAGTGGCTCGGCGCGCCGCTCGCGGTGCAGATCGCGGCCGCCGCGCTGGTGAGCGGGCTGCTCGGCTTCGGCGTGGGCCTGCTCACGCTGCGCCTGCGCGGGATTTTCTTCGCCATCGCCACGGTTGCGATCATCTTCATCATGGAAACCATGATGGTGAACTGGCGCTACGTGGGCGGCGCGACCGGGCTGCAGCTCCTGCGACCCGACGTGACGCAGCCGTTCGCGAGCTACACGCGGATGCTCTTTGTGGTGATGGCGCTGCTCGTGGTGATCGCCGTGTCGGTCGCGCGTTACGTGCAGATCTCCTGGATCGGCCGCGGCCTGCGCGCGATCCGCGACTCGGAGGAGGCCGCCGAGTGCTCGGGCGTGCCGACGCTCAAGCTCAAGCTTTTCGCCTGCACCGTGTCGGGGGCGCTAATGGGCGCGGCCGGGGCGCCGATGCCGATGTACCTCAGCTTCATCGAGCCGGCGTCGAGCTTCAACCTCAACTACTCGGTGTCGGCGCTGGCGATGCCGATGATCGGCGGCACGGTCCACTGGATCGGCCCGGTGATCGGCGCGCTGCTTCTCGGCTCGATCCAGCAGATCGTCACCGTCACCATCTCGAGCGAGATCAACGTGCTCGTGATCGGCGTCTTGCTCGTGCTGTTCGTCGTCTTCGCCCCGGACGGAGTTCTTGGGTTGTTCAAGAAGCTATGGCCGCGCCGCTCCTGAAAGTGCAAGGAGTCTCAAAGCACTTCGGCGGCTTCACCGCGCTGTCCGAGGTGAGCATCGCCATCGCCCCGGGCGAGCGCTTCGGCCTGATCGGGCCCAACGGCTCGGGCAAGACGACGCTCATCAACTGCATCTCGGGCTCGCTGCGCAACGACAGCGGCTCGATCGAGTTCGAGGGCAAGGAGATTTCCGGCCTCGCGGCGTACCGGCGCACGCGCAAGGGCATCGCCCGCAGTTTCCAGATCCCGCGGCCGTTCCACAGCATGTCGGTGCTCGAGAACCTGCTCGTGCCCTACGAGTACGTGGTGCACCTCAAGCAGTCCGACGCCGAGCAGCAGGCGATGGAGATCCTGCGGCGGATCGGCCTCGCCGACAAGGCGCACGCCCAGGCGAACCAGCTCTCGCAGGTCGAGCTGCGCAAGCTCGAGCTCGCGCGGGCCATGGCGGCGCGGCCGCGACTGCTCATCTCGGACGAGGCGATGGCGGGGCTTTCCGGAAGCGAAGTCGACGAGGTGCTGAAGATCCTGTTCAGCCTGAACGCCGAGGGCATCACCATCATCATGATCGAGCACATCATGCAGGCGGTGATGCGCTTCTCGCAGCGCGTGATCTGCCTCGACGCGGGCAAGATCATCTGCGAGGGGACGCCCGCGACGATCGTCGCCAATCCCGAAGTGCAGCGAGCGTATCTTGGCGCTTAGCCTGACCATCGACGGCATCGAGGCGGGCTACGGCGCGGTGCGGGCCCTGCACGGGGTTTCCCTGACCATTTCCAAGGGGGAAACCGTCGCATTGCTGGGCACCAACGGCAACGGCAAGAGCACCCTCATGAAGTGCGTCATGGGCATGGTGCGGCCGACGCGCGGCACGGTGACGCTGGAGCTCGACGGCGCGAGGTACGACCTCGCCAGGCTGTCCACCGAGCAGATCGTGAACCTGGGCGTGGTGATGGTGCCCGAGGGTCGGCGGCTGTTCCCGAAGCTCAGTGTCGAAGAGAACCTGCTGCTCGGCGCCTTCCGCAAAGCGGCGAGAAGCGAGATCCGGCGCAATCGCGAGTTCTGCTTTGAGGCCTTCCCGGTGCTAGCCGAGCGCCGGCGCCAGCTCGCCGGCTCGATGTCCGGCGGGCAGCAGCAGATGCTCGCCATCGCGCGCGCCCTGATGTCGGCGCCGAAGCTCCTGCTGGTGGACGAGCCTTCGGTGGGCCTCGCCCCGATCCTGGTCTCGCACACCATCGCCAAGATCCGGGAGCTGAAGGCGCAGTACGGCCTCACGGTGCTGATGGCCGAGCAGAACTTCCACCAGGCGATCCGCATCGCGGACCGCGGCTATATCATCGTGCACGGCGAGATCGTGTTCGAGGGCCGCAGCGTGGCCGAGCTCGAGGGGAACGAGCTCGTCAGGAACTACTACCTCGGCACCACCGCTTGAGCGTTCGCAACCTTCCGATCGGGCTGTTCGGCGCGGTGATGGGGCTGGTAGGGCTGGGCCTGACCGCGCGCGCCACCGCCACCGTGCTTCCGGGCCTGCTGCGCGCCCCGGCGTACTTCACCGAGTTGTGGGTCGCGCTCGGCACGCTTCTCTTCGTCGTGATCACGCCTCTTTACCTGGTGAAGCTTGTCCGCTTCCCCGCTGCGGTCAAGGCGGAGTTCTGGAGCCCGGTGACGCTCGGTTTCTGCGGCGCCTGGCCGGTCGGGATGTCGCTCGTCGCGGGCGGCATCGCGCCCTACCTGCCGGCGACGGGACACGCGCTGTGGTGGGCGAGCTTCGCGCTGCTGCTCGCTTTCCAGGTCTTCACTCTCTACCGTTGGCTCTCCGGCGGGATCGAGCTCGCCCAGCTGAACGCCGGCTGGCTCATCGTCATGGTGGGCGGCATCGTCCTGCCCGGTCCGGCGCTCGCGCTCGGCCTTGCCGAAGCCGCTCGTTTCAGCTTCGGCGTCTCGGCCACCGTCGCGCCCATCCTGATGGCGCTGCTTCTCTACCGAGCGGCGTTCGGACCGGCCTTGCCCGAACCGCTGCGGCCGAGCTGGTTCATCCTGCTCGTGCCGCCGTCGCTCGTCTACGCGAACGGCGTCGCTCTCTATCAGGGCGCCTTCTTCTTGGAGAACCTCTACTTCTTCGGCCTGCTGCTCTGCGTTGCGCTCCTCGCCTACGCGCGGGGCTTCGCGCGGTGGGGCTTCGCCGCCTCCTGGTGGGCCTTCACCTTCCCGCTCGACGCGCTCGCCTACGCGGCCGCGCGCTACGCGCAGGAGCACCCCGAGCCTTTGTGGCGCGGGCTGGCAGGCGCGACGCTCCTGCTGGCGACGTTCTTCGTCCTTGCGGTTCTGTGGCGAACGCTTCGCAGCGGCCCATCGCCTCGGGCGTGAACTCGGCCTGAGGCTGGTTGCCGCCGATGATGAACATGAGAAGGTGCTCGCGGTTCGGCTCGTCGTAGGTCACGTTCATGAAGCGCCGCGCGACGCCGGTCGGGAACGAGATGACGTCGTAGGGATCGAGGTCCACGGATTCCATGGCTTCGCCTTCGTTCCACTCGCAGCGCCACTTTCCGGTCATCGCGATGAAGGTCTCGTTGGTGTCGTGGTTGTGCATGAGCGGACCCTTGCCGGGCTTCGCCCTGCAGTAGCCGAGGTTGAAGCCTTCCGAGATCGAGATCGCCGGCATCGCCGACGCATCGTCGCCCACGGGGGAAGTGACCGCCGAGCTCCCGGACATCGGCGGCTGGAAGCCGATCACGGCGTAGAGCTTGCGGCGGCATTCTGGCAGCTTGCTGTCGGGCAGGCCGCCGTCGGAGCCCTTCAGGCTGCGAAAGCGCGCCACGCGCTTCATCATCTCGTCCCGCGACCACGCACGGATGGCTTTCCAGTCTTCCATGGCTCGTCTCTTCCTTCGAGAAAGTGTCAGTCCAGCTTGATTCCGGCGGCCTTGATGATCGGCCACCACTTTTCGGTCTCGGCCTTGTGATAGGCGCCGAGCGCCTCGGGCGTCTGCTGCTCGCGCGGCGGGATTTCCATGCCGAGGTCGGCCATCCTCTGCCGCATTTTCGCGTCGGCGAAAGCGTCGACCACCGCGAGATTGAGCTTCACGACGAGCTCCTTCGGCGTGCCTCTCGGTGCCCACAGGCCGTTCCAGAAAGTCAGGTCCATGCCCGCGACGCCGGCCTCGCTCAGCGTCGGGACGTCGGGCGCGGGCGTCCAGCGGCCGTTCCCCGCGACGGCGTAAGCCTTGATCCGTCCCGAGCGCTGGTAGGCGAGCCCGGCCGACGCGTCCATGCAGGTGAGATCGATGTTCCCCGCGATCAGATCCTGGTACGCCGGCGCCGCGCCGCGGTACGGCACGAACTGAAATTGCGTGCCGGTGGCGTTCTGCAGGTAGATGCCGCAGATGTGCACCGCGCTGCCGGCGCCGACCGTACCGAACGACGCCTTGTTCGGGTTTGCTTTGAGCCACGCGACGAGCTCGGCCGCATCCTTGGCGGGGAAGCCGGTCTTGCCCGTCACCCACAAGCGCGAGACCGGCAGCCGCGCCACCGGCTCGAAGTCTTGCAGCACATCCTGCTGGATCGGATAGAGCGCCGGCCCGCCGACGTGGCTGGTCCAGTTGCCGAGGATCACGGTGTAGCCGTCCGGCGCGGCCCGCGCCGCGCGGGTGAGGCCAATGGTCCCGCCCGCACCGGTGACGTCCTCGACGAGAATCGCCTGGCCCAGCGATTGTTTCAGCGGCTCGGCGAGAATCCGCGCGAGCGTGTCGGTGGGGCCGCCGGCCGCGAACGGAACGATGAGCGTGATCGGCTTGGAAGGAAAGGTCTGCGCCGCGATCGAGCTCGCAAACGACAGCAATGCACATGCGAAGACGCTCAGCAGGTATCGCATCGGTTCCCTCGGTCCGTCATCTACCTTACGCCGCGCTCGCCGGTGCTGTAAATGAATCCGCGTTGCCGCGTGGCGACGTCGTGGACTGCCTGTCAAGCAGGCGACCATAGCACGCTGCTGCATTGCAGCGATATATAGGCTCGGCAGCGCCGGTTAGACTGAAATGCGCCCACTATTTCCATTCCCAAATTTCCATTCCTAGAAAGAGATTTCCATGCAAGCTCAATTGGTTGATTTGTATCGCGCGGGCATCCGCTCCGCCACCGACATGATGAAGCTCTCGCTCGAGCACACCGAGCGGTTCCAGCAGCAGCAGCTTCAGTTGATTCGCCACGCCCTGGACGAGAGCACGCGCTCGACCACCCAGGCCGGCGAGGTCAAGGGGCTGGACGACATGGTTGCGTTCAACTCGCGCCTGGCAGGCACCCAGCTTGAACGCGTGAGCGAGTTCTGGGCGAACTGGTGGCGCGCCGCCGGCGACATGCAGAAATCCATGATCGACCAATTCCAGTCGACCGTGGGGCAGGCGAAGGACCAGATGCGCGAGGGCTACTCCTTCGCGGCTCGCGCCGCGGAGGACACCACGCGGCTCGCTTCCCAGGTCGCCAACGAGCGCAAGGAACACCGCAAAAGCGCCTAAAAGGAAACCCGCTAAAGGGAAGTCCGTAGGGGCCCGCAAGCGGCGATGACCGCTCGAGCTCCTATCTCTTGAGGCCGGCCATCGCCTCGAGCACGGCGCAGACTGCGGCGGTGTCCTGCTTGTCGAAGCCCTGCGCCATAGCGGCGGTGTAGATCGGCGCGGAGGCGCTGAACAGAGGTGTGGGAACTCCGAGCTTGGTGGCGTACTCGCCGATGATCTTCATGTCCTTCTGCCACACCTCTACCTTCATGGTCGCGTCGTCGTAGCGCCCGGCGACCATCTGGGGGCCGCGCACCTGGAACATGCGCGAGCCGCCGGCGCCGTCGCCGGCGACCTTGTAGATGGTCTCGGGGTCGAGGCCGGCTTTCATGCCGAGGACGAACGCCTCCGCCGCGGCGACGTTGTGGATCGCGACGAGCAGGTTGGCGACGTACTTCATCTTGCTGCCGTTGCTGAACTCGCCGAGGTAGTAGTGCGCCCGGGAGAAGCCCTCGAGCACGGGCTTAGTCTTCTCGAACGCGGCCTGGTCGCCGCTCCCGTAGACGGTAAGGTCCTTGGTGCGCGCCTGCGCGCCGGTGCCCGACAGCGGGCAGTCCAGAAGGGTGATGCCTTTCCGCGCAAGAACTTCAAATGCTTTTGTCTTGTCTGCGATCGGAAGCGTGCTCGTTTCCACTACGATGCACTTCGCCGTCATTTCGCCGGCGACCGCATGCAAGGCCTCGGCGCTCGGCAGCGAGGTAATCACGACCGGCGTGTCGATCGCTGTCACGGAGGAAACCGGGGAGCCACCGGCTTTCTTCAGTTCGTCGCGGCGCGCGGAGAGAACGTCGTAGCCCTGCACGCTGAAGCCGGCCTTGACGAGGTTCCCGGACATCGCCGAGCCCATGATGCCCAGGCCGATCACGCCGACCGATTTCATTTCTTCTTCTTGCTCTTTCGCATGGAAGACTTTTTCTTCGTTACCAGGGGCTTTGCACTCACCAGCACTGCCGCGACGATGCACGGCTCGTTGCCACGCACGCTCCAGGAGTGGTTGGTGCCGCGCTGGACCAGGATGTCGCCGGCGCGCAGGAGCTTCTCGCCGGTCTCCATGACGGCGTGGATCTCGCCCTTGAGAACGATGATGTAGTCGACCGTGCTCGTCTTGTGCATCATCGGGTCGCGCGAGCCGCGGTCCTGCGCGTGCCCGGCGCCGATCGACTTGAAGGCCGCGGCTCCGTCTGCGCCGCCGCGCCAAGCGGAGTCGGGCGGGAATTCCACGATCCTCAGGATGGTGCCGTTCTTCGGCGGCTCGAGGTGCACCGGCCGTGCGGCGGCGTCCTTGTCGCCGTCGTTGCGCGCCGGGGCGGCGCCGGTTTCCCAGAGATCGGTGAGCGCGAGCCCGGGCATCGACGCCATTTCCTTCACGTTCGGCGCCTCGCCATCGGCGATGAACGTGGACCTGCCGTCGGCGTCGTGCCCGGTGAGCACGCGCCGGACGCGCCAGATCATGCGACCGCGTCGCTCGGCGCGATCACCTTGCGAGCCTTGACTCCGGCATCCGGGGCGAGGCGGAAATCCCAGTCGAGCCTGATGAACGGGTTCGGCATGCCCAGACGCTTCGCTTCGGCCGGGTCGTCCACCTTGCGGTATTTGCCGATCAGCGAATCCTTAACCGCGAACACCGCGTCGCCGTCGAGGTATGGATCGCCCTCGACGAAGACGTGCGTGATGACGGGTTGATAGCCGGCGGCCGAGACGATGGCGTGCATGTGCGCCGGGCGCATGTGGTGATTGCCGGTCGCGCGGATGAGATCGCCGACCGGGCCGTCGATCGGCACGCTGTAGAACTTGGGCTTGTAGCTCTTGAACGCGTAATCGCCTTTCGCATTCGCCTTGACGCGCCCGCGCAGCTCGAACTCGCCCTCGGTCTGCACGTCGTAGATGCCGTCGGCCTTCGCCTGCCAGATGTCGAGCAGCGCGTTCGGCACGGGCTTGCCGTCGAGCGAGAGCACGCGGCCCGAGACGTACACATCCTCGCCCTTCATCGACGCGCCCTCGCGCAGGTCGGCGCCGTACTCGTACTCCTTGGCGCCGTGCGCGAAGAACGGCCCGAGCACGGTCGCCTCGGTCGCCCCCGGAACGGTTTTGTGGTTGAGCGCCACGATCATCATCGACAGGCCCAGGATGTCGGAGAGCAGGATGAACTCCTGGCGCTTGTCGTCGCACTTCTGGCCCACGGCAGTGAGGAACTTGATGCCCTCGAACCATTCCTCCTCGGTGAGCTGGACGTCGCGGGCGAAGGCGTGCAGGTGCTTCACGGCGCTCGTCATGATCTGCCTGAAGCGCGGGTCGTCGGCGTTCTTCAGCCGCGCGATCACGGCGTCGGTGAGGGTGTCTTCGGTGAATTGGCGCATGAGATCCTCCTGGAAGGGCCAAGTGTATTATCAAAATCACCATGCGACTCGTGACGTTTCTGGTTGGGAATCGCCCCGCGCGGCCCGGCGCGCTCGCCGATGGGGGGCGCACCGTGGTTCAGCTTCCCGCGCCCAGCGTCCTCTCGATCGTCGAGGGCGGCCAGGACGCCCTGGACAGCGCCGCCGAGACGCTACGCCGCCCGCCCCGCGAGGCCGTGTTTCAGCTCGCCGACGTGACGCTACTCGCACCGATCCCCCGGCCGCCGCAGATGCGCGACTTCCTGTGCTTCGAGAAGCATCTCCAGCAGGCTTTCGCCGCGGTCGCCAAGCTGCGCGGGACCGAGGCGCGCATTCCGAAGATCTGGTATGAGCGGCCGATCTTCTACCATCCGAACCGCCTCAACGTCTGCGGCACCGGCGCCGAAGTGCCCTGGCCCCGCTACAGCGAGCGCATGGACTTCGAGCTCGAATTCGGCTGCTACATCGGAAAGCCGGGCATGGATATCCCCAAAGAGCGCGCCCGCGAGCACATTTTCGGCTACACCATCTTCAACGACTTCTCCGCGCGCGACGAGCAGACGCTCGAGATGATGGGCCAGCTCGGGCCCGGCAAGGGCAAGGACTTCGACAACTCCAACGTCATGGGGCCGTGCCTCGTGACGGCCGACGAGCTCGCAGACCCTTACAACCTCGATATGAAGGTGCGCGTCAACGGCGAGGAATGGGGCCGCGGAAATTCGCGCGACATGCACTGGAAGTTCGAGGACTGCATCGCGCACGTGTCGCGCTCGGAAACGCTGCATCCGGGGGAATTCTTCGGCTCGGGCACGGTCGGCGACGGCTGCGGCCTCGAGCACATGAAGTTCCTCGAGCCCGGCGACACGGTCGAGCTCGAGGTCGAGGGAATCGGGATGCTCAGGAACCGGGTCGTACGCTAGCCGAATTCGGGCTCTGACCCACTAGTGTCCGGAGATTCTAAGGAAGGACGGCGGTAAGTAGTTGAACCGGCAATCGTAACTGCGGTTCATGGGGTGTCACCGATTTGAATGCAGGACAAGCTTTTGGCTTTGGCCAGGAGCTGTCGATGCACTCGGGGAAGCTTGTGTTTGCGCAGCTGATGGAGCACTTGCCGCTGCACGCGTTTCGTCGATGCGTAGCCAAGTATCCGAGCCGATATCCGACGCTCAAGTTCTCGCATCTCGATCAATTTTTGTGCATGGCGTTTGCGCAGCTCACTTTTCGCGAGAGTCTGCGCGACATCGAAACGTGCCTCAGAGCGTATGCATCGAAGCTCTATCACCTTGGCATTCGCGGCGGCGTTGCACGCAGCACGCTTGCCGATGCCAACGAGAAACGTGACTGGAGGATCTACCAGGATTTCGCTTTGAGCCTGATCGATGTCGCGCGCAAGCTCTACGCGCACGACAGCTTCGGAGTGGAGCTTGCCAACACGGTTTATGCGCTCGATTCCACCGTCATCGATGTGTGCTTGTCGCTGTTCCCATGGGCACGCTTTCAGCACGACCAGGCGGCGGTGAAGCTGCACACCGTGCTCGATCTGCGCGGATCGATACCAAGCTTTGTGCATGTTTCCGAGGGAAACACGACGGATCTCACACTGCTTGATCGCATCGCATTTGAACCCGGTAGCTTCTACATCATGGACCGGGGCTACGTAGACTTCGCTCGACTCTACGCCCTCCATAGGGCCCAGGCATTCTTCGTCATTCGCGCGAAAGCGAACCTTCAATATCGCTGCCTCGCCTCGCAGCCCGTCGACAAGCACAGCGGCCTGAGATGCGACCAGCGCATCGTCCTTTGTGGTCGTCTCACCGACGTTAAATTCCCCTCGCCGCTGCGGCGCGTGAAGTTCTATGACGCAACCAACGACAAGCTGCTCGTCTTTCTTACCAACCATTTCGATCTGAGCGCAGCGAACGTGGCGGCCCTTTATCGCTGTCGTTGGCACATCGAGCTGTTCTTCAAATGGATCAAGCAACACTTGCGCATCAAGGCGTTCTTCGGCACCTCGCAGAACGCCGTGAAGACGCAGGTCTGGATTGCAATTGCCGTTTATGTGCTCGTCGCGATCGTCAGAAAGCGGCTCAACGTCCAATCGTCACTGCATACAATCCTGCAAATTCTTAGTCTCGCTCTCTTCGAGAAACAACCGCTCGATCAACTACTTGCTCAAATCATGAACACAAACGAAGCGCCCGAAGCTGTTAACCAATTGAATCTATTTCCGCAAATCTCCGGACACTAGTGGCTCTGACCCCGAATTCGTTTACTTGAGCTGGATCCCCGCCGTCTTGAGGACCTTGTCCCAGCGCGTGATCTCGCGCCGGATGTGCGCGTCGAGCTCGGCCGGGCCGGCGCCGATCGGCTGCGAGCCCGAGGCGGCGAGG
>DASYPG010000499.1:0-2612 GCA_036006885.1 Burkholderiales bacterium
GCCCGCGACGCTCTATCCGGCGTTCGCGACGCACAACTGTCGCACCGTCGCGACGATCCTCGAGCTCGCGGGCGACCGTCCGTTCGAGTTCCAGAAGCTCTTCGGCATGGGCGACACGCTCTACGAGGTGCTTGCACGCACTCGAGCGTTCGCCTGCCGCATCTATGCGCCCGTGGGAAGCTTCACCGATCTCCTTGCCTACCTCGTGCGGCGCCTGCTCGAGAACGGCGCCAATACCTCCTTCGTCCACCAGATCGCCGACCCGGCGGTACCGCTCGAAACGCTGGTCGCCGATCCACTCGCAGCGCTGCCCGAGCCCTACAGCCCCGATCCGCGCATTCCTCTCCCGCGCACCCTCTACCCGGATCGCCTCAATTCGCTCGGCCTCGATCTCGCGCGCAGGGATGTTCTGGATTCGCTTCAGGAAAAGATCCGTTCCGACGGCGGCCGCGAAAACCTCGGCGCGGTCGAGAACACCACCGCCCAGGAGCTCGACTTCAGCGTCGCGCGCGCCGCGGCGGCATTCGATTCGTGGACCCGCGTGCCGGCGTCGGAACGCGCCGCCGCGCTCGAGCGTGCTGCGGAATCGATGGAGCGGCGCATGCTGGAGCTCGTGTCGCTCATCGTCCGCGAGGGCGGCCGCACCTACGCCGACGCGGTGTCGGAAGTCCGCGAAGCGGCGGACTTCTGCCGGTATTACGCCCTGCAGGCGAGAAGGCACTTCGAAAAGCCGCTTGCACTCGCCGGACCGGCCGGGGAAAAGAACGAGCTTTCCCTGCACGGCCGCGGAGTGTTCGCGTGCATCGCGCCCTGGAACTTCCCGCTCGCCATCTTCACCGGCCAGGTGGCGGCGGCGCTCGCCGCGGGCAACACGGTGATCGCGAAGCCCGCGGAGCAGACGCCGCGAATCGGCTTTCGAGCGGTCGAAATCCTGCACCACGCCGGCATCCCGGCCGATGTCCTGTCCTGCGCCGTGGGCGACGGCGAGACCATCGGCGCGCCGCTCGTCGCCGATCCTCGCATCGCGGGCGTCGCCTTCACCGGCTCGGACGAGACCGCGCGGCGCATCAACGCCGCGCTCGCGTCCCGTCCCGGACCGATCGCAACGCTGATCGCGGAAACGGGCGGCGTCAACGCCATGCTGATCGACGCCTCCGCCCTGCCCGAGCAGGTCGTGGACGACGTGGTCGCCTCGGCGTTCCAGAGCGCCGGCCAGCGCTGCTCGGCGCAGCGCATCCTTTTCGTGGACGAGGGCTGCGCCGCGCGCGTGATACGCCTGGTCGCCGGAGCGCTCGCCGAGCTGAAGGTCGGCGACCCCGCGGAGCCCGACACGGATGTCGGCCCCATCATCGATGCGCCGGCGCGCACGGCACTCCTTCGGCACGTCGAGAAGCTGAGAGCGGGCGCGAGGCTGATCGGCGAGGCGCAGGCTCCTGCGTCGGGCAACTACCTCGCGCCCGTCGCCTTCGAGATGCCGATCGAGGCGCTGCCGAAAACCGAGGTCTTCGGCCCGGTTCTCCATGTCTGTAGTTACCGGAGAGACAATCTAGGGCAAGTGCTGCAGTGGATCCGCGACACCGGCTACGGGCTTACGCTCGGCGTGCACAGCCGCATCCAAAGCTTCGTCGACACCGTGGTGCGCGAAGCCCGGGTGGGCAACGTCTACGTCAACCGCAGCATGATCGGCGCGGTCGTCGGAGTGCAGCCCTTTGGCGGGGAAGGCCTCTCAGGCACCGGCCCGAAGGCCGGCGGCCCGCACTACCTTTTCAGGTTCGCAACTGAACGCACGCTGACGGTCAATACCGCCGCGGTGGGCGGCGTAACGGAGCTCCTCACCCGCTCGCCGCCTGATTAGCGCGCACTCATCAGCCCGCGCGCCATCGACTTGTTCTGCTCGTACATGCGCCGGTTGTATTCGACGACGTAGGCGTTCTGCTTACTGATGCGCACGCTCGCGTCGTGGCCGAGGCTTTCGTAGCACGAGGCGCCGAGCGGCTTCACGCCGATGGTCCAGGGCGAGGCGATCTCCTTGCCCGGTTCGGCGACCGGGTAGCCCGACACGTCGTCGACGCATTGGCGCATCGACATGTAGCGGCGGTCGCCGGACTTGATCGCCTGCGCCACCGCCTGCTCCACTGGAATCAGGGTCAGCTTGTCCGGCGCGCCCTTGGCGGCGAAAGGCGCGCCTACCGCTTCGCCATCGACGAGATCCGCGATCGGTCCGGCGATGTGGATCGCGAGCACGATGCCGACCACGGTGCACACGGCGCGGATCGGCGCCCACGCCAGCACCATCGGCCAGGCGCGCCGGAGGAAGAACGCGAGGGTTCCGACGCCTACGATGCCGAGCGCGAGCATCGGATGACGTTCGCAGATTCCATACAGGTAGGCCGAGAGCTTGGCGGCGAACGGCATCGCCTGCTCGACAACCGACCAGCCCTTGCGCAGTGGGGCCATGACGAACACGACGGACGACACCGCGATCAGCCAGCCGCCGGCGACGAACGCGATGTTGCTGGGCAGGCTGTAGGGGCGCCATTGCTGTTGCATGAGCACGAAGATGCCGAGGGCCGCGACGCTGATGAACGCCACGACGAGCATGTGCTCGCTGA
>DASYPG010000500.1:0-2686 GCA_036006885.1 Burkholderiales bacterium
CGTTTCTTCGGCGGCGGCTTGAACACCATGCCTTCGAGCTTCATGCCGTCGGGATCGGTGAAATAGACCGCGTAGTACGAGGGCTCGTAATACGCGCCCGGCGGATCGACCACGTTCATGCCGTGCTCGACGAGGAAGGCGCCGAGCGCGTCCACATCCCTGCGGCTCGAGAGCTCGAACGCGTAATGGTGAAAGCCGATGTCGCCCTTGCGGTACTTGTGCGTCTTGCCCTTTGTGTCGGCGGCGGCGATCCAGAACAGGGTCTTGCCGTTGCTCCAGCCTGCCATGTCGGGATACGCGTGCTTGAGCTTGAAGCCGAGAAAGCCGAGTAGCTTGCCGTAGAACGTCTTCGAGCGCGCGAAATTGCCGACGCTGAGCACGAGGTGATCGATGCCGACGACGCGGGGCACGCGTGCTACCGCCCGCGCGGCTTCCAGCCGCCGCGCATGCCGGCACGGCCGGAGGTCGAGCGCGGGCCGGGACGATAGGGCTTGGACTCCCGCTGCGGGCCCATCTCGTCGAGATCAGGCTTGCGCGGCCCGTCGCGCTTCGCGCCTTTCGAGCCGGCCCCGCCGGGACGCAGCGGAAGGCTCTCGTGGTAGAGCGCGATCCCCATCTCGTCGAGCTCGGGCTTGTGCACCTTGCTGCGCCCGCCGCCCGTCCGTCCGCCGGTGCCGGGATTCTTCGCGGTGGGATCGTCCACCACCGCCAGCTCGGTGGTGCGCAGGCGCTTGACCTCGTCGCGCAGGCGCGCGGCCTCCTCGAAGTCGAGGTCGGCGGCGGCCTCCCGCATGCGGGTTTCGAGATCGGAGATCACCGCCTCGAAATTGTGGCCGATGGTGGCGGCGTCCTCTTCGCCGATGCCGGAGAGCCCGCCGCCGGTCGAAATCAGGACGTGGTCGCGCTCGTACACGCTGGAGAGAATGTCGCCGATCGACTTCTTGATGCTCTCGGGCGTGATGCCGTTGGCGGCGTTGAACGCCTCCTGCTTCTCGCGCCGCCGGTTGGTCTCGGCCATGGCGCGCTCCATCGAGCCGGTCACGGTGTCGGCGTAGAGGATGACGCGGCCGTCGATGTTGCGGGCGGCACGGCCGATGGTCTGAACGAGCGAGGTTTCGCTGCGCAGGAATCCTTCCTTGTCGGCGTCGAGGATCGCGACCAGGGCGCATTCCGGGATGTCGAGGCCTTCGCGCAGCAGGTTGATGCCCACCAGCGCGTCGAAGGCGCCGAGGCGCAGATCGCGGATGATCTCGATGCGCTCGAGCGTATCGATGTCGGAGTGCATGTAGCGCACGCGGATGCCCTGCTCGTGCAGGTATTCCGTGAGGTCCTCGGCCATGCGCTTGGTCAGCACGGTCACCAGCGAGCGGTAGCCGCGCTGCGCTACCTGGCGCACCTCGCCGACGAGGTCGTCGACCTGGGTGCGCGCCGGCCGCACCTCGACCGGCGGGTCGATGAGCCCGGTGGGGCGGATCACCTGCTCGGCGAAGATGCCGTGCGCCTGCTCGATCTCCCACGAGCCCGGCGTCGCCGACACGCCCATGGTCTGGGGACGCATGGCGTCCCATTCCTCGAACCGCAGCGGCCGGTTGTCCATGCACGACGGCAGGCGGAAGCCGTATTCCGCCAGGGTCGCCTTGCGGCGGAAGTCGCCGCGGAACATGCCGCCGAGCTGCGGGATGGTGACGTGGCTCTCGTCCACGAACACCAGCGCATTGTCCGGGACGTATTCGAACAACGTGGGCGGCGGCTCGCCCGGCTTGCGGCCGGTGAGGTAGCGCGAATAGTTCTCGATGCCGGCGCAGCTTCCGGTCGCCTCCATCATTTCGAGGTCGTAGAGGGTGCGCTGCTCCAGCCGCTGCGCTTCCAGCAGCCGGCCGGCGGCGTGGAGCTGGTCGAGCCGCCATTTCAGCTCCTGCTTGATGCCGGCGATCGCCTGCAGCAGCGTCGGGCGCGGCGTCACATAGTGCGAGTTGGCGTAGATCTTGACGAATTCCAGCTCGTCGGTCTTCTGCCCGGTGAGCGGATCGAATTCGTGGATCGCTTCGATCTCATCGCCGAACAGCAGCACGCGCCAGGCGCGGTCCTCGTAGTGGGCGGGAAAGATCTCGACCACGTCGCCGCGCACGCGGAACGCGCCGCGATAGAAGTCGCCGGCGCTGCGCTTGTACTGCAGCGCCACCAGATCGGCGATGAGCTGGCGCTGGTCGATGCGCTCGCCCTGCTTGAGGGTGAACGTCATCGCCGAATAGGTCTCGACCGAGCCGATGCCGTAGATGCACGACACCGACGCCACGATGATGACGTCGTCGCGCTCGAGCAAGGCGCGCGTCGCGCTGTGGCGCATGCGGTCGATCTGCTCGTTGATCGAGGATTCTTTCTCGATATAGGTGTCGGTGCGAGGCACGTAGGCCTCGGGCTGGTAGTAGTCGTAATAGCTGACGAAATATTCGACCGCGTTGTCCGGGAAGAAGCTCTTGAACTCGCCGTAGAGCTGGGCCGCCAGCGTCTTGTTGGGCGCGAGCACCAGCGCCGGCCGCTGGGTCGCCTCGATCACCTTGGCCATGGTGAAGGTCTTGCCGGACCCGGTGACGCCGAGCAGCACCTGGGTGCGATCCCGGCGCCTGACGCCTTCCACCAGGTCGGCGATGGCGGTGGGCTGATCGCCCTTGGGCTCGAAATCCGA
>DASYPG010000501.1:0-3456 GCA_036006885.1 Burkholderiales bacterium
TCTCAAGACCATGCTGCATGCGCGTCCGGACCTTCTTCACCGAATTCTCGAGGTGAACGCCCGCGCGGTGAGCGACTACCTGAATGCCCAGATCGATGCCGGCGCCCAGGCGGTCATGCTCTTCGATACCTGGGGCGGCACACTGGCGCACGACGATTACGAGTCGTTCTCGCTCGCCTATTCGCGCCAAGTCCTGAGCGCCGTGAAGCGCGTGCCCCGCATCCTCTTCACGAAGGGCGGGAATCCTTGGCTCGCCGCGATGATGGCGAGCGGAGCCGAGGCGATCGGCCTCGACTGGACAAGCGATCCGCGCGAGGCGCGACGCATCGCGGCCGGCCGGGTGGCGCTGCAAGGCAACCTGGATCCTGTGGCGCTGTTCGCGCCGCCCGCGCAGGTGCGCGCGGCCGCGCGACGCGTCGTCGATGCGTTCGGGCCGAGCCCCGGCCACGTCTTCAACCTGGGCCATGGCATCCTGCCCGAGACACCGATCGATTCGGTCGCTGCGCTGGTAGACGAAGTACGCACTTACAGCCACGCGGCGCGCACCCAGGGTCGCGCTTCGACTTGACTTATGCACATTTTTTTCCGGCAGCGAGGGTTTTCCCGGCAGCCGAGTTTCAAACGCTTCATAGGCGCGTAAGTCACTGACCAGTCAGCATAAAGACTGCTGCTTGGCGTACCGTAGGGCGACAATGGGGCATCGGCGAGGCCATGTTACGTGGGCGTGATGCGCTTACCCACAGCTTTATCCACAGCTAAGTCCTTATCCCACCGCAAAATTTCTTGCGCCAGGGTGGCGCTCGCGGTGCCGCTCGCCAGGCTCTTCGAGTACGCCTTGCCCGACGGTGTACTGCTGGAGATCGGCGATCGCGTCGTCGTTCCGTTCGGCGCGCGCCAGCAGGTCGGGGTCGTGATCGAAACGCAAGTCGAAAGCGAGTTGCCGCCCGAACGCATGAAGCCGATCGCAGCGCTGCGCGACGATGCGCCGCGTCTTTCGGCGCAGTGGCTGGAGTTCATGCGGTTTCTGTCCAGCTACTACCAGCGGCCGCTCGGCGAGACGATCGTCGGGGCGCTGCCGCCGCGGCTGCGCTCGGTGAAACCGCTGCCGCGCAAGGCGCTCGTCGCGGCGAAGGACCCCGCCTCCACGCGATTCGTGCCGACGCACGAGCTCCGCGCCGAGCAGAGGGAGGCGGTGCACCGCATCGCCGGATCCGCCGGCCGGTTCGAGGCCTTTCTGCTCCATGGCGTGACCGGCAGCGGCAAGACCGAGGTCTACCTGAATCTCATCTCGGGCGTGATCGAGCGCGGGGCGCAGGCTCTGGTGCTCGTGCCGGAGATCAGCCTCACGCCGCAGCTCGAAGAGCGCTTTCGCCATGCGTTCCCGGAGGCAAGGCTTGCGGTGATGCATAGCGGCCTCGAAGACATCGCGCGCACCGCCGCATGGCTCCAGGCGGCGCGCGGCGAGGCCGCGATCGTGCTCGGCACTCGGCTCGCGCTCCTTGCGCCCCTGCCGCGGCTCGAGCTGGTGGTCGTGGACGAAGAGCACGACCCGTCGTTCAAGCAGCAGGAAGGCCTGCGTTACTCGGCGCGCGACGCCGCGGTCTATCGAGCACGGCTCGCCGGGTGTCCCGTGGTCCTCGGGACCGCCACGCCTTCGCTCGAGACCTGGCACAACTGGCGCTCGGGGCGATACCAGCGCCTCGAGCTATCGGAGCGTGCGGCGCCCGGCGCGCGCCTCCCGGTCATACGCGTGCTCGACATGAGATCCGAGAGCATCGATACCGGTTTCGCAGCAGCTCTGCTCTCCGCTATCGGCAGGCGCCGCGAGCTCGGCGAGCAGAGCCTCGTTTTCATCAACCGGCGAGGGTATGCGCCGGTGCTCGCCTGCGAGGCCTGCGGATGGACCGCCGCGTGCACCCGATGCACGGCGCGCATGGTGCTGCACTCGGCCGACCGCTGCCTGCGCTGCCATCACTGCGGAGCGCAGGGCGCGGTGCCGAATGCCTGTCCGACCTGCGGCAACGTCGACCTTCGGCCCCTGGGCCGCGGCACGCAGCGCATCGAGGAGGCGCTGCAGGCGCGTTTTCCGGACGCGCGTGTCGTGCGCATCGACGGCGACAGCGCGCGCCGCCGCGGCGAGCTCGTGCGAACACTCGAAGCGCTGCGGCGCGGCGAGGGCGACATCCTCGTCGGCACTCAGATTCTCGCGAAGGGCCACGACTTCCCCAACCTGACGCTGGTCGGTGTGCTGAACGCCGACACCGCCCTCGTCTCGAGCGACTACCGGGCCGCAGAACGACTCTTCGCCGTGCTCGCCCAGGTGGCCGGACGGGCGGGCCGGCGCGAGCGCCCCGGGGAGGTGCTGGTGCAGACGCGCTATCCCGACCATCCGCTGTTCGCCGCGCTCGCGCGGCACGACTTCGCGAGCTTCGCCGAATCCCAGCTCGAGGAGCGCCGCAGCGCCGGCTTCCCGCCCTTCGTGTTCGAGGCGGCCCTGCGCGCCGAGGCGACCAAGCTCGACATCGCGATGCGCTTCCTGCGCACAGCGGCGGCGCTCGCCGACGCGCCGGAAGGCGTGCACGTCTACGACCCCGTGCCCAACATCCTGACCCGGCGCGCCGGGCTCGAGCGCGCCCAGCTCCTCGTCCAGTCGCGCTCCCGGCCGGCGCTGCAAGCCTACGTCGGTGCGATCAGCGCACGGCTCTTCGAGCAGCCGCCGCGCGATGTGCGCTGGCACCTCGACGTCGACCCGATCGAATTCGACTGAGAAATCAGGGACGGACCACGATTTTTGAGAGCGTCGAGCACCCCCGCTTTAGAATGCTGGCCCCATGGCGACGGACCCCAAGGCCCTGATCGAAGAACTGCTGCGCAAGGCCCTGCAGGAAAAGGCGCCCCAGTCAGCGGACACGCCGATCGTCATCGAGCGGCCGAAGCAGACCGGTCACGGCGATTTTTCTTCGAACGTCGCGCTGCAGGCTGCCAAGACGGCCAAGATGAAACCGAGGGATCTGGCGGTCGCGCTGCAGGAATCCATCGCGGCGCAAGTTTCGGCATCGGCCACCCTGAGCGATGCCATCGAGAAACCCGAAATCGCCGGGCCGGGTTTCATCAATTTCAAGCTCAAGGCGGGCACGAAGACGGCGGTGATCCGCCGGATTCTCGAGGAAGGCGCGGTGTTCGGCCGCGTGCGCGAAGGTCAGGGGCAGAAGGTGCAGGTGGAGTTCGTTTCGGCCAATCCGACCGGGCCGCTGCACGTCGGTCACGGGCGCCAAGCGGCGCTGGGCGACGCCATCGCGGCGCTGCTCGAATCGCAGGGCTACGCCGTCACCCGCGAGTTCTACTACAACGACAGCGGCGCGCAGATCGAGAAGCTGGCCCTCTCTGTCCAGGCGCGCGCCCGCGGCATCCACCCCGGCGCGCCCGGCTGGCCCGAGGAGGGGTACGCCGGCGAGT
>DASYPG010000502.1:0-13878 GCA_036006885.1 Burkholderiales bacterium
CCGAACGCGCGAGCCGCTTCGCACCGGAGAGGTGAAGCGCACGCGGTTCAGGCCGTAGTTCACGCCCATCTTGCGGTCGGAGAAGGAGAAAGTCATCTCGGAGAGGTGCGACAGCAGCGACAGCGTGAGGAAGCCGTGGGCGATGGTGCCGCCGAAGGGCGAGCTTTTCGCTCGCGCCGGATCGACATGGATCCACTGGAAGTCCTCGATCGCCTTGGCGAAGGTGTCGATGCGCTCCTGGCCGACCTCGATCCAGGGCGACACCGCCACCTCCTCGCCGACGCGGCCTTCGAGCTCTCGGATCGAAGCCAAGCTAAAACCGGTAATCCTTGAATTGCTGCCGCAGCGTGAGCTTGGAGAGCTTGCCGGTGGCGGTGTGCGGCAGCTCGTTCACGAACACCACGTCCTCGGGCATCCACCACTTTGCGATCTTGCCCTGGTAGAACTCGAGCAGCTCCTCCTTCGACACCTCCTGGCCGGGCTTCTTCACCGCCACCACGATCGGCCGCTCGTCCCACTTCGGGTGCTTCACGCCGATCACCGCGGCCTCGGCGATCGCGGGATGCGCGATGGCGATGTTCTCGAGGTCGATCGAGCTGATCCATTCACCGCCCGACTTGATCACGTCCTTCGAGCGGTCGGTGATCTGAATGAAGCCCTCCGGGTCGATGTTGACCACGTCGCCGGTCGGGAACCAGCGCGCGCCGTGCGCATCCTTTGTCAGCGGGTCGCCGCCCTCGCCCTTGAAATAGCTTTGGATCACCCACGGTCCGCGCACCTGCAGGTCGCCGATAGCGGCGCCGTCCCACGGCAGGTCGGCCCCGTTTTCGTCGACCACGCGCAGGTCTACGCCGTAGATCGCGCGGCCCTGCTTGTTCTGGACCGCGTAGAGTTCTTCCCTGGGCTGCTTCAGGTGGCTGCGCTTGAAGGTGGACACGGTGCCGAGCGGGCTCATCTCGGTCATTCCCCAGGCGTGCAGCACCTCGACGCCGAAATCGTCCTGGAACGCCCGGATCATCGCCGGCGGGCAGGCCGAGCCGCCGATCACCACGCGCTTCAGGGTGGTGAACCTGAGCTTCTGCGCCTTCATGTAGTTGAGCAGCCCCAGCCACACCGTGGGCACGCCCGCGCTCATCGTCACCTCTTCGCTTTCGAAGAGCTGGTGCAGGCTCTTGCCGTCGAGGTGCTGGCCCGGGAACACGAGCTTCGCGCCGGTGAGCGCGCAGCTATATGGCATCCCCCAGGCATTGACGTGAAACATCGGCACCACGGGCAGGATCACATCGCGCGCCGAGACATTGAGCGCGTCGGGCAGCGCCGCGGCATAGGCGTGCAGGATAGTGGAGCGGTGCGTGTAGAGCGCGCCCTTCGGATTGCCGGTCGTGCCCGAGGTGTAGCACAGGCACGCCGCGGTGCGCTCGTCGAAGCTCGGCCATTCGTAGGTCTCGGAAGCCTTGTCGAGCAGCTCCTCGTAGCAGCGCAGGCTGGGAATACTGTTCTTCGGAAGATGCGCCACATCGGTCATGGCGACGAAGTGCTTCACCGACTTCAGCTGCGGCGCGAGCTTCTCGACGAGCGGCGCGAAGGTCAGGTCGAAGAACACGACCTTGTCCTCGGCGTGGTTCGCGATGTAGGCGATCTGGTCCGGGAACAGGCGCGGATTGATGGTGTGGATCACCGCGCCCGAGCCCGCGACCGCGTAGTAGATCTCGAAGTGCCGGAACCCGTTCCAGGCCAGCGTCGCCACGCGATCGTGCATGCCGACGCCCAGCGTTCTCAGCACGTTGGCGAGGCGGCGGGCGCGGCGGTAGGCCTCGCGGTAGGTATAGCGGTGGAGCGCGCCGTCCTCCACCGTCTTCGACACGATCTCGCCCGCCCCGTGGTGGCGGTCGGCATGCCGGATCAGGTCGCTGATCAGGAGCGGCATGTCCATCATCAATCCGTGCATCGTTACCCCTCTGGCGGGCACGCTAGGCCCGTACACCGAGAATATCAAAGGCTTGAGTCGGCCGGGGAAGCCCCTTCACCAGCCGCACGGCAGAGCGCGGGCGATGGTGATGCGGTCCCGCGCGACCTCGATGTAGCCGCCCGCGGCCAGCTCGCTGAGGATTTTGCTGATCATCTCGCGCGACGCGCCGATGCGGTTTGCCATCTCCTGCTGCGTCGGGCGGTCCTCGATCACCAGCGCGCCGTCGCGCTCGACGGCGAGATCGAGCAGCATTCGCGCCACGCGGCCGTATACGTCCATGAGCGCCAGGCTCTTGACGTCGTGGGTGAGCGCGCGCACCCGGCGGATCAGCTTGCGGACGAGGTGGAGCGCGAACTGCGGGCTGTTCGCGAGGAACGCCGCGAAGTCCTCCTTCGGCACCACCAGGAACCGCGTCGGCTCGAGCGTGATCACCGAGGCCGAGCGCGGCCCCTCGTCGAGCACCATTTCGCCGAAATATTCTCCCTTGCCCGCGTGGTTGAGGATGATCTCCTTGCCCTGGTCGTCGCTCACGTAGACCCTGACGCGGCCGGAGACGATGATGTAGAGCGAATCGGTCCGGTCGCCCTCGCTGACGACCACCGTGTTCTTCGCGAAGGTGCGCATGATCGCGCGCCGGGACAGCGCGGCGAGCTCGGCGTCGCGCAGGACATCGTCAGACGACGGGTCCTTCGGCTTCGATCCCTGCATCCACCCCTCTTCGGACATTTTGGTACCGGTCCGGATAGTGCGCAAGCAACCCCGGTTTCGTGATTAGTTCACAAGAATCGCATGCAACGCTTCGCTGAACCGGGCGTCGCGCGTGGGCACACTGGCCTCGAGGGGTTCAACACAGGGGGCCATATGCGTTGCTTGCAAATCCCGCGATTCTCCCGCGGTGCGCTCGTCGCCTTGCTGCCGTGCGCGCTCGCCCATGCCGACGTCGTTGCCGACTGGAACGCGATCGCGCTGAAGACCCTAGCCTCGCCGGAGCAGGATGCGGCGCAGGTGGCGCACGCCATGGCGACCGTCCATGTCGCCATGTTCGAGGTGATGAACTTCATCGAGGGCGGCTATGTTCCGCGCTTCCTCGTCCGGCCGCCCGCGCCGGTGAGCGGATCCGGCGAAGCCGCCGCAGCCGCGGCGGCTCACTACGTCCTGCGCGAGTTGCGCCCGGACCGCAGCGCCGAGCTCGACGCAGCGCTGGAACGCTCGCTCGCCTTCATTACCGATGCGCAACAAAAGGCGAACGCCCGCGTTTGGGGAAGGCACCTGGGGGCCAACATCTATGCCATTCGGTCCGCCGACATCGGCGGCCTCGGCGCGCGCGTGCCGCGCGTTGAGGCGCGGAACGCGGATTCGGTCGCAAACATAACGGCGCTGAACGGGGGCGTCGCCCGGGTGGTCGAGGCAAAACGCCTCAAGCCCATCGACGCGGCGCGAGTCCACGCGCTCACCGCCATGGCGCTCAGCGATGCCTACGCCGCGGCTCCCGCTGCGGACTCGCTGGCCGCAAGCGAGTGACGTCGAGGCGCAACACGAACCGGAACGCAAACCATGGAATGGCCACCTGAATTGCTGGACCTCGCGGTCCGCGCTCTGGAAATCTGCTCCGTTACGCTGCTCGCGTACGGGGCCTATCTCGCAGTCCGTCACACGCTACAGGAGGTTGTCATGAGAATCGGCAGACATCGTCTCATTCCGTCCGCCCCCAGCCGACGTTGGACCTGGAAACGCGGCATCACGGCCGGCATCGCGGCCCTGGCCCTGGTGTCGCTCGGCGCAGTTCTGGGCGCGACGTTCGCCCGACAGCCGAGCCACGAACAGGTGACGCAGCGCGAGATCCCCGCGCCGGCGCCGGCGCTGGAGACGTTCTACGTCCCGTCCCAGCACGTCAACCAGGCGACGCGCACCGAGGAGCAACCGGATGCCTTCTAGCCGGCGCCGGCGCTGCGCGTGGCCCCTGCAGCCGGCCAGCGCGGGGCGCCGCCGATGGACAGCCATCCGCCCCACGCGAGCAGGGTCAGGCTGAGCGTGGTCATGACTTGTACGGCGAGATCCAGCACCAGTGCGTCCATGGAACCTCCTCGGTGGCTGCGGGGGCGGGTGCCGCCCGTCGCAGACCACTCTAGGTCCGGCCCGGCCGGACCTCGACGCCGCATAGCACTGCGCTTTTGTGCCAAATGCACACTTTAGAGGCAATAGAACTCGACCACGATGGCGTCCGCGTCGCCGGTGCGGTGGCCGATGCAGATGCGCCCGCTCGAGCGCAGCACCAGCTCTTCGCGCCGCAGACAGATTTCAGGCTCCCCGTTCACGGCGACATAGGTGCCGTTCGCGCTCTGGTCGATGAGCATGAACTTCTCGCGGCGCTTCTCGATGCGGGCATGCTGTCGCGATACCCGGCGGTCGACGATCACGATGTCGCAGGCCGCGTCGCGCCCGAGCCGCAGGTCGTTTCCCCCGGCGGCATCGAACCACATCTCCCGGCTGCCGAACACCAGCTTGAGGCGCGAGGACGCCTCCTGCAGGCGCGTGCCCAGGGTGGTGAGCTCCTCAGAGTCCTGCCACGAAAACTCGAAGATCTGCAACGGCTCGCGCTTGCCTTTCAGGGCTACGTGGTCGAGCATGCGCACCCGAGCGCGCAGGGTCTCCCCGACCCTGCCGACCACTTCCTGGGTCGCGATGACCTGGCCGGCCTTGGCCAGGCCAACGACGCGCACGGCGACGTTCACGCAGTCGCCATAGAGGTCGCCGTCGCTCTCGAGCACCGATCCGTAGTGGCAGCCGACGTGGATGGCGAGAGCCGGGCCGCCGAGCGCCGCCTGCGCGGCCAAGCGCACCTGCATGAACCGGGCGGCGTGCAGGGCGGCCTCGGCCTGGTTGAAAGAGCACATGACGCCGTCGCCCGTCGTCTTCACCACCCGCCCTTCGAATTCCACGGCGGCATCGCGCAGCAGGCGCACACAGCCGTCGATGCGGGCGAGCGCCTGGGCGTCGCCGAGCTGTTCGTACAGCTGCGTGCTACCGGTGATATCGGCAAACAGGACTGCGCAGGAATATGGCTCTGACATGGCGCTGACAAATTGACGTGACCGGATCGCGCGGCATAGTATCGCTCGGAATCTTAGAGGGGGCGCCGAGCTCAATGCTTGCGGGGGCATTTGCGGCGGCATGCCTGGTGGCGGCTGCGCTCGCCGCAGGTGCCGAGGCGCCAGCCGTCGTCACGCTGGCGGAGGGCCCGGCTGTGCTGCTGCGCACCGCCGGCCGATTCGCGTTGGCCGAGGGCGTGCGCGTGCACGCCGGCGATATCGTCGAGGTGCCGGACAAGGGGTTGGTACAGATCGAGTTCGCCGGCGGCACCCGGGTGAGCCTCGGGCCGCTGAGCCGGTTCCATGTGGCCGCGCTGGCGGGAACCGCCGGCCGCGGCGCCAAGGAGTCCGCAGTTTCCGATTTCTACCTGCTGCAGGGCTGGAGCAAGCTCGCGCTCGCCCCCAAGTCGGCACCGCTGCGCGTGACCACGCCGCTCTTCGGCTTCGGCAGCGCAGACGCGGTGGTCGTGCTGCATGTCGAGAGCGCGGAAGCGAGCCTGTTTGTGGAAAGGGGCGCCGTGCGGCTGGCCGAGGGCTTCGTCAGGGCGACCCCGGCGAGCCCGGTTGCCGTGGGCGCGGGGCAGTCCTATGTGCGCCGGGCAGACCAGAGAGGCGTCCTCCAGCCGCGTCCGGCGCCGGGCTTCATCGCGGGCATGCCAGGCTACTACCGCGACAACCTGCCGGAGCGGCTGGCCGGGTTCAAGGACCGGGACGTGTCGCCGCGCCGACTGGGAGACCTCGCCTACGAGGAGGTCGAGCCGTGGCTCAAGGGGCCGCCCGAGCTGCGCCGGCCGTTGATGCAGCGCATGCGCGTCCGGGCGCAGGACCCGGAGTTTCGCAAGGCGTTGATCGCAAACATGCGGTTCCATCCCGAATGGGATCGGATCCTGTTCCCGGAGAAGTACCTGCCCAAGCCCGCGCCTGCCGCCGACGCGCCTCCCGCGCCGACGCCGAAGCAATGAGCGCAACGTTGGAGATGTCATGAAACTGATCATCAAGTTCAATCTGGTATTCGTCGCCGTCTTCCTGGTCGGCCTGGGCATCGCGGCCTACGTGGCCGACCGGCTGCTGCAGAACAACGCGCGCGAGGAAATGCAGCACAGCGCCCGGCTGATCATGGAGACGGCGCTTGCCACGCGCAGCTACACCTCGAGCCAGGTCGGCCCGCTGCTGCAGACGCAGATGAAGTACGGGTTCCTGCCGCAGTCGGTGCCCGCCTACTCCGCCACCGAAGTATTCAACGGCCTGCGCAAGAAGTTCCCGGAGTACGCCTACAAGGAGGCGACGCTCAATCCGACCAATCCGCGCAACCGTGCGGTGGACTGGGAGACGGATCTGGTGAACCAGTTTCGCAACAACGCCGAGCACACCGAGATCATCGGCGAGCGCGACACGCCCACCGGCCGGCTGCTCTACGTCGCGCGCCCGATCCAGATTCGCGACGGCGCCTGCCTGGCCTGCCACAGCACGGTCGACGCCGCGCCGAAAACGCTGATCGACCGCTACGGGCCCGCGAACGGCTTCGGCTGGAAGCTGAACGAAGTCATCGGCGCCCAAGTGGTGTCGGTGCCGACCGACGTTCCGGAGCAGCGCGCACGCACCGCCTTCCGCACCTTCATGCTTTCGATCGCCGGGATATTTGTGTTCGTCGGCGTCGTCCTCAACGGCATGCTGCTGTCGATGGTCATCATGCCGGTGTCCCGGCTGGCGAAGCTCGCGGACCAGGTCAGCATGGGCAATACGGAGGTCCCCGAATTCCACGTGCGCTCCAGGGACGAGATCCGGACCCTCGCCGACTCCTTCAACCGCATGAAGAAGAGCGTGGTGCAGGCGATGAAGATGCTCGAGGAGTCCTGAGCGGAATGTCGCAGCTCGAGCGCATCGGCAAGTACCAGATCAGCGAGGTCGTCGGCCGCGGCGCGATGGGCATCGTGTACAAGGCCTTCGACCCGAACATCCGCCGCACCGTCGCGGTCAAGACCATCCGCCTGGACGGGGCCGAGGACGGCAGCACCCAGGCCGTGCTCGCGCGCTTCCGGAACGAGGCGCAGGCGGCGGGGCGGCTCTCGCACCCCGGCATCGTGGGGGTCTACGAGTACGGCGAGGCGGACGGGCTCGCCTACATTGCGATGGAGTTCATCCAGGGAAACAGCCTGCGCGAATACTTCGCCCGCGGCACGCGCTTCGGCGAGAGCGACACCGTGTCCACCATGACGCAGCTCCTCGAGGCGCTCAGCTATGCGCACGAGCAGGGCGTCTGGCACCGCGACATCAAGCCGGCCAACCTCATCGTGATGCGCAATGGCAAGCTGAAGGTCGCCGACTTCGGCATCGCCCGGATCGACTCGTTGAGCCTCACCCAGACCGGCTTCGTCATCGGCACGCCCGGCTACATGGCACCGGAGCACTACACCGGCGGGTCGATCGACTGGCGCGCCGACGTCTTCTCCGCCGGCGTCGTAATGTACGAGCTCCTGACTGGGGTCAAGCCTTTCGCGGGCACGGTTGAAACCGCCGCCTACAAGGTGTGCCACGAGCATCCCCTGCCCCCCTCGCAGGTGCGCCTGGACCCCCCGGTACCGGCTACTTACGACGCCGTCATTGCGCGCGCCATCGCGAAGAAGCCGGTGGAGCGCTTCGAGAGCGCGAACGCGTTCCGCTGCGCGCTGCTCGACGCGCATGACGCGCCCGTCAGCGCAACGCTGTCCGAGGAAACCATCATCACGGAGGCTGCGCGTCCAATGAAGATCGAGCCGACCAATCCGAGCAGCAGCTCCAATCCGCTCACGCCGACGGCGGGGCGCACCACGACGCCGCCGCCGGGCTGGGACCCGGCGCTGCTCAAGCAGATCGAAAGCCAGCTGGCGCGCTTCGTCGGGCCGGTCGCGAAAGTGATGGTGCGCCGCGCCGGCCGGCGTACGCTCGAGGTCGACGAGCTCTACGCCATGATGGCGCGCGAGCTCGACTCCGAGGAACAGCGCAAGGCGTTCATTGCGACGCGCAGCGCCCTGCGCGGCGCGCCGAGCAGCGCCTCCGCCGCCGCGGCGCCGCGTACCGGCCCGTCAGCCGACAGCGCGCTCACGGCGGAACGAATCGAGGCCGCGCAGCGGCAGCTCGCCTCCTACATCGGGCCGATCGCCAAGATCCTGGTGAAAAAGGCGGCCGCGCAGACCGCCTCGTCGGAGCGCTTCTATCTACTGCTTGCCGAAAGCCTCTCCGATAGCGACCGCACCCGCTTCCTCAAGGAAGTGGGCGCGGGCTCGCCGGCGGACCGCTTGCGCTGAAACGGCAGGCACAGCCAGGCACCGTACACGAGAAGCCCCGCGGAGAGGAGCGCCATCAGCGCGGCGCCGGCATCGACCAGGGTTTCCATCCGTCTCCTCCATCCGTGTGGTTGACGGAGCTACCCTAGCCCTCCTATCGCGCGGACTCGACGCCGTGCGGCACGCCCTTTTTGTGACGCATGCACACCGTTACCAGTGCGCCGGCAGCTTGCGGTGCAGGACGACCTTCTTGGCTTCCACGCCGATGTAGCCGCCGGCCGAAAGGTCGCTCAGGATGCGGCTCACCATCTCGCGCGAGCCGCCGATGCGCGCGGCGATCTCGGCCTGCGTGAGGCGCTCGGGCACGATGCGCCTGCCGTCCTCCTGGACGGCCTGCTCCTCGAGGAAGCGCACCAGGCGGCTATAGACATCCCTCAGCGCGAGGTTGCGCACCTGCTCGGTGAGCGAGCGCACTCTGCCGATAAGCTTGCGCACCAGGTGCCGCGCGAACTGCGGGTTGCCGGAGAGGAGCGCTTCGACATCGCGCTGCGGGATCACGAAAAAACGCGACGGCTCGAGCGTGATGATCGAAGCCGCGCGCGCCTGGCCGTCGAGCACCAGCTCGCCGAAGAAATCGCCCGTCCCGATGGTGTTGACTACGAGCTCCCTGCCGTTCTCATCGGCGACGAAGACCTTGACCCGCCCGGACAGCACCACGTAGAGCGAATCGGTCGTGTCGCCCTCGCTCACCACCACGACGTTGCGCGGGTAGGACCTTACCGCGCCGCCCGGAGCCATGCCGCGCAGCGCGTGCTCGTCCAGATGCGCGAAGGGGGGCTGGTCCGGGGGCATGCTCAGGACGCGAGTTTGTGATTAGCGCACAAAAAGCGAGTGTAGCGCGGCGCAGACCGCGCCGGGAGGTGCCGCGATACTGGCCTCGCGTCACCCGAACACTCAAACAGACAGGAGACCGACATGCGTTTCACGAAAATCACCGCCGTAGGCGTAGCAATTCTGTTGCTGGGCATCGTGTCCGTCGCAGCGTTCTCGCCGCGGCCCCACCCCGAGGCGGCGCAGCCCGCGGCCGCCGCACCCCAGCCGGCCCTCGAAACCTTCTACGTCCCGGCCCAGCACGTCAACCAGGCGACGCGCATCGAGGATCAACCGGATGCCTTCTAGCCGGCGGGAGGCTGGTGAACCGGGCCAGCCTATCCCGCCCGATCGCTCTCCTTGAGCGTCCATGGACTTCCGGAGAACACGCACTCGCGCATGAATGCGTGCTTTTCGGGCAGCTCGGTCTCCAGAACCCGTGGATGGAGCACGTAGTAGGCGTAAGTCTCGGCGAAGTCCTCCCAGGGGTTGGTGCTTGCGTAGGCCGTCGCGCAGGACGAGCCCGGGGAAAGCTCCGTGACCCAGTGCTTCTTGACCCGGCTGCCGATCACCAGGAAGAACACGAAGTGGCCGATCTCGTGATGGAGCATGTGGGAGAACATGCCCGGGCCGTCGAACCCGTAGACGTAGATCCGCCTCTCGGCCTGGACGAATTCACCCTTCGGCTCGCAGCGAGGATACGCTGGGTACGCAGGCCTCCCAGGTGGAAGTCCGGCAGCCGGTCGATCGAACGCACGATCGCGTCGACCGGAACGATCTGCTGCCGCGAGAAGCCCGACAGCCGCAGATTCAGCTTGCCTCCGGCGCTCGCCTCCCCGCCGAGGATCGTGTTCTTCGTGACCAGACGCATGTACCTGGATCGTCGCGGTTGGATTATGCTAGCGCGAGATGAGCGCCGTCACCCAGTACGTCGTGCGCGACGGCATTGCCGTCATCACGCTCGACAACCCACCGGTGAACGGCCTGAACAACCCCCTGCGCGCCGGCATGATGCAGCACCTGAAGGCTGCCGACGCCGACCCGGCGGTGAAGGCGGTGGTGATCACCGGCTCGGCCAAGGCCTTTTGCGGCGGTGCCGACATCCGCGAATTCAACGCGCCGCGGCTGAAGCCCGATTTGCCCGAAATCAACGACCAGCAGGACGCGATGGGCAAGCCCCTGGTCGCCGCGATCGGCGGCTTCGCCCTCGGCGGCGGCCTCGAGCTCGCGCTCGCCTGCCATTACCGCGTCGCCGCGCCGAAAGCGCAGCTCGGCCTCCCGGAGGTCAAGCTCGGAATTCTTCCTGGCTCGGGCGGCACGCAACGGCTGCCGCGCGTCATTCCGATGGCCGAGGCGGTGCAGATGATGACCAGCGGCACCCCGATTCCGGCGGAGAAGGCGAAGGGGCTGGGACTGGTGGACGAAATCGCGCAGGGCGATCTGCTGGAATTTGCATGTCAGTTCGCAAACAGCAAGGTCGGAAAACGGCCGCCGCGCATCCGGGACGCCAAGGCAAAGCTGGATGAAGACCCCGGGGCATTTTTCGCCCGGGTGCGAGAGCAGGTGGCAAAGGCATCGAAGGGCTACCCGGCGCCGCTCCTCATCGTGGACTGCGCCGAGGCCGCGGCGACGCGCCCCTTCGACGAGGGCCGCCGGCTCGAGCGCGCGAATTTCGACAGGCTGGTGTCCGGGCCCGAGTCGAAGGCGCTGCGCCACATGTTCTTCGCCGAGCGCCAGACGTCCAAGATTCCCGACGTGCCCGAGGACACGCCGGTGCGCGAGGTCGCGAGCGCCGCCGTCGTCGGCGCCGGCACCATGGGCGGCGGCATCGCCATGAGCTTCGCCAACGCCGGCATTCCGGTCACGATCGTCGACATGACCGAGCCGGCTTTGGACAAGGGTCTGCAGAAGATCCGCGAAAACTACGCGGCAACCGTTTCGAAGGGAAGGCTCGCGCAGGCCGACATGGACAAGCGCATGGGCCTGATCGGCGGCTCGACCCGCCTCGGCGACGTGGCCAACGCCGACATCGTCATCGAGGCGGTGTTCGAGCGCATGGACGTGAAGCAGGACATTTTCAGGAAGCTCGACGCCGTGGTGAAGAAGGGCGCGATCCTCGCCACCAATACCTCCACCCTCGACGTGGACCAGATCGCCGCCGCCACGACGCGCGCGGCCGACGTGGTCGGCACGCACTTCTTCTCTCCCGCGAACGTGATGCGGCTGCTCGAGGTGGTGCGCGGCAGGGAGACCGCGAAGGATGTGCTCGCGACGACGATGAAGCTCGGCAAGCGCCTGAAGAAGGTGCCGGTGGTCTCCGGCGTGTGCGACGGCTTCATCGGCAACCGCATGCTCGAGAAGTACACGCAGCAGGCCTACTTCCTTCTCGACGAGGGTGCGAGCCCGGAGCAGGTCGATGGGGCGCTGCAGCGCTGGGGCATGGCGATGGGCCCGTTCACGATGTACGACATGGCGGGCAACGACATCGGCTGGGAGATCCGCAAGCGCCGCTACCGCGAACGCCCCGACTTCGTGTACTCGCGCGTCGCCGACCGCGTGTGCGAGCTCGGTCGCTTCGGCCAGAAGACCGGCAAGGGGTTTTATAAATACGAGCCCGGCAACCGCAAGCCGCTACCGGATCCAGAGGTTGAATCATTGATTGATGCTTATCGGGCGGAGATCGGAGTCAAACCCCGGAAAATCTCCGACGAGGAGATCGTGCAGCGCTGCGTGTACGCGCTCGCGAACGAGGGCGCGCGCATCCTGGAAGAGGGCATCGCGCTGCGCGCTTCCGACATCGACATGGTGTACCTCACCGGGTACGGCTTTCCGCCCTACCGCGGCGGCCCGATGTTCTACGCCGACAGCGTCGGGCTGGCGAAAGTGCTCGATGCGATGCGTGGATTCCAGAAGGGTTACCAGGGCGCGCAGTGGAAGCCCGCGCCCCTGCTCGTGAGATTGGTCGAGGCCGGCAAGCGGTTCAACGAATAGGAGGAGAGATGACCGAAGCTGTCATAGTGTCCACGGCGCGCACGCCGCTTTGCAAGAGCTGGCGGGGCGCGCTCAACAACACCCATGGCGCCAAGATGGGCGGCCACGTGGTGCACGCCGCGCTGAACCGCGCGAAGGTCGACGCCGACGAGGTCGAGGACGTGATCATCGGCTGCGCCAACCCCGAGGGCGCGACCGGATGGAACATTGCGCGCCAGATCGCGATCCGCGCCGGCTGCCCGCTGACGGTGCCGGGAATGACGGTGAACCGCTTCTGCTCCTCGGGCCTGCAGACGATCGCGCTCGCCGCGCAGCGCATCCTCGCGGGCGAGGGCGAGGTTTTCGTGGCGGGCGGGGTGGAATCGATCTCGCTGGTGCAGAACGAGATGAACAAGCACCACTTCCAGGACGAATGGCTGCACCGGCACCATTCGGAGATCTACTGGCCGATGCTGCAGACCGCCGAGTACGTGGCGCGCCGCTACGAGATCACCCGCGAGGATCAGGACCAATACGGCGTGCAGAGCCAGCAGCGCGCGGCAAAGGCGCGCGCCGCCGGCAAGTTCAGAGACGAAATCGTGCCGATCACCACCAAGATGAAGGTGACCGACAAGGCGACCGGCAAGGACTCGATCCACGAGGTCACCGTGGCCGAGGACGAGGGTATCCGCCCCGACACCACCTACGAGGGCGTGTCGCAGATCAAGCCGGCGATCGAGGGCGGCTGCATCGCCGCGGGCAACGCGAGCCAGTTCTCAGACGGCGCTTCGGCCGCGGTCGTCATGAGCGACCGGGAAGCGAGCCGCAGGGGATTGACGCCTCTCGGCGTGTTCCGCGGCTTCGCGGTCGCCGGCTGCGACCCGCGCGAAATGGGAATCGGCCCGGTGTTCGCGGTGCCGAAGCTCCTCGAGCGGGCCGGCAAGGAAGTCGAAGACATCGACCTGTGGGAGCTGAACGAGGCCTTCGCGGTGCAGGTGATCCACTGCCGCGACCGCATCGGCATCCCCGGCGAGCGACTCAACGTGGACGGCGGCGCGATCGCGCTCGGCCATCCCTACGGGATGAGCGGCGCGCGGCTCGTCGGCCATGCGCTCATCGAGGGCAAGCGCCGCCGCGCGAAGCTCGTGGTCGTCACGATGTGCATCGGCGGCGGCATGGGCGCCGCGGGCCTGTTCGAAGTCGCGTAGTCGTAGTCCTAAATGCTCGTCCTGAGCAACGACGAGGTCGCGCGGCTGCTCAGCATTGAGGACTGCATGGCCGCGCTCGAGCCGATGTACCGCGACTACGCGAACGGGCAGGCGCTGCTCTCGCCGCGCGTAGACAACATCGCTCCCGCGACCCATCCCGGCGGCTATTACGGCTTCAAGCACATGGGCGGCACCTGGCCGGCGCGCAACATCCAGGCGCTGCGCATCAATTCCGACGTCGTGACGCACCCGCTCGTCGCCGGCAAGCCGCGCCGGGTCAAGCAGCCGCTCGCCCCGGGACGTGACGGCAAGGGCCGCTGGGTCGGCCTGGTGCTCCTCTTCAGCACCGAGACCGGCGCGCTGCTCGCGATGTTCCCCGACGGCGTGATGCAGCGCCTGCGCGTCGGCGCGGCGAGCGGGCTCGCGCTCAAGCACCTCGCACGCGAGAACGTCTCCACGCTCGCCCTCATCGGCACCGGCTGGCAGGCCGGCGCCCAGCTCATGGCCGC